>JAUSMA010000023.1 GCA_030645475.1 Nitrospirota bacterium | reverse complement strand
CATGTTCATTCATCCAGACCAGAAAGCGCCGGTCGCCCGTCTTCTCCAATTTCTTCGAGATGGGGAATATCTCGCCAGCGACTGTGCCAAGGCGCAGTCAAAGCTCGCAACGAACCCGCTCATGCGCAGGTTCCTCCTGAGCCAGGCCCGGCAAGAGTCCTATCATGCATTCGTCTTTCAAGGGAACATTGCCTGGCTGGCTCCACGCCACTTGGGTGCCTGCCCCTTGCTGCCGCCGATGGAGCGGTATCGCACCTTGATTGAGGATGCCATCCGTCGAGGAGACTTCGCCGAAACCCTGATGGCGGAACAAATCATTCTGGAAGGGCTGGGTCAGGCGATCCTCGAACGCATCGAGGAGGGACTGGCCAAACGGAACGCTCCTTTCGAACGCATGCGGCGCATGCTGATACAACAAGAAGAAGCGCATCACGGCTTTGGATGCCGCACGTTGGAACGGATGTTCGCGGCCGGTGTTACCTCGCCGGAAGCCCTCCGGGACCGTGGGCAGGAATATCTCGCACTGACGCACGACATGGTCGCCACGCTGGGCGATCTGTTTACGTCCATCGAGGAAGACGCGACGGCCTGGGCTTCCGATGTCGGGCGATATGTGCCGGAGTGGCTGAATCCAGCTATACAACGGAAAGAAGGCGCTTTCCAGACTGATTCAGTCTCTTCCGTCGCGGCGGGGTAACCACGATATCGCTCTACACGGGTGAAATCGTGCGGGCGATGTCAGGGTTCCATCTGTACTTTTCACTGCTAAAAGAGGCTCGCCATCACACGGTCTGTCCTGTCCTCATCACTGATCGTCCCGCTGGAGTCATGCACCGATCCGGCGCTCGCCGGCGGTAAAGCAGCGGGACTCGCCCGACTGATCGCTCAGGGATTCCGGGTTCCTCCTGGTCTCTGTGTCACGACTCAGGCCTATCGTGACACATTGCAAGCGGGTGGGCTGAACCCGTTGGAGCGCTGGAATCGTATCGGGCGCACGCCGGTGGTACAACGTGAGCCGTTGCTGAAGGATTGCCGAAACACGATCGCGTCCCTGGTACTGTCTCAGGCCATGCTCGACACGATTGACGCACAACTTGCCAAGCTGGAGAAAGAGTTCGCGACGGAGAACCGATTGACCGGCGGCATGCTGTGGGCGGTGCGATCCTCCGCCTCCGATGAAGACGCGGCGAACGCGACCTGTGCGGGCATCTATCGTACAGTCTTAGGGGTTCCGCGTCACTCGATCGCAGCGGCGATCCTCGACTGTTGGGCTTCGCAGTGGACAGCCTTTGCCTTTACCTATCAGGAACGTCTGCCGACACCCCGTCCCAGTCCCGCCATGGCAGTCATCCTTCAGCCGCTGCTCACTCCTCGCACAGCCGGTGTCGCCTACTCCAGGCACCCCGTCTCCGGCCGGACCGACCAGATCATGATCAATGCCGTGTTCGGGCTGGCCGAACCGCTGGTGAGCGGCCTGGTAACGCCGGATCAATATGTCGTGGAGATCGGGAAAGAACCGGCTTCCCTGACACTGATCCAGCAAGACATTGCCGAGAAGACGAAGGTCAGGCTCGCCATGCCGTGGGGTCTTACGGATCAGCCTTTGCCCGAAAAAGATCAGAGAAGATCCGTACTGGAGGAGCGTGAAGTCCTCGCCCTGGCCAGGCTGGTGAAAAAGGTGGAACGCGCGATCGGGACACCTGTGGATGTCGAGTGGGTGGACGATGCGCAAGGGCTGTGGCTCTTGCAGGCCAGGCCGATTCCTGAACGAGACGCGTGGCAAGACTCCGCGCCGATCGTCTGGTCTCGGGCAAACTTCAAGGAAACCCTGCCGGAATTGCCGAGCCCCCTCGGCCTCTCGCTCTTGGAAGGGTTTATGGAGACCCACATCGTGCGCTGCTATCGCGAGTTGGGATGCCGTATCCCGCCTGGAGTTTCGTCGGTCCGAGTGATCAAGGGCCGTCCGTTCATCAACGTGACCCTGTTCCAGTCTGTCATGGCGCAATTGGGAGGCGACCCGACCCTGCTTGCCGAACAGATGGGTGGTGGAGCGTCTCCACCCCCGCGCACGGTGATACAGCTTCCTTGGTGGAGGGTCGCTATCCTCATGGAATGGAAGATCCGGCGTGCAGCCAGGCGCGCGCCCAAGTGGTTCCAGGAAATGCGACGGCTAGGGGTACGATGCAAGGACGAACCAATACGAGAGCTCACGGAGGTCGAGCTATCGGCCTGGGAAGAAGAGTTGAGTCGGCACCTTCGCACGAATGGAGACTTGACCTTCGCGATCTTCAGCGGAGTGTCTCAGGGGTTCTATGTGATGAAACTGCTCCTCGAACGGCGGCTGGGAGCCGCATGGCAGTCGCTCCTGAGCCAAACGTTGCAGGGAGTTGGGACGATCATCAGCGCCAAACAAATTCTCCTGTTAACGGAGCTGGCCGAGGCGGTCGGACGCGAGCCGGCGGTTCGGGACTTTCTGGTGGCAGAGCCTTGGATACCTGAGCCGTTCCGCGCCACATTGGCCGGCACGCATTTTCTTCGGTCTTTCGACGCCTATCTATCGGAATACGGACACCGAGCGGTCGGCGAGTCCGACGTCATGTCGCCGCGCTTTGCGGAGATCCCTGAGTACGTCCTCGGAGTCATCAGGGGACATCTGCTGACCCAGCCGGCCAGGCCCGCCGACGAGATTCGCCGTGAGCAAGAGTCCGCCAGACAGGAGGCGCTGCGGCGGCTCCGCAGTGGGTTCGGCTGGCGCTGGCATGAATGGGCGGTATGGAGCTGGTGGCACCGGCGACTCTGTCGTTATCTGGAGTTACGGGAGGCCAACCGGCATGCCCTGATGCAGTTTATCGCCGCTGCCCGGCTCATCGCGATGAGCGTCGGAGGCACATTGGCGGCACGTGGCCTCTTACAATCAAGAGACGATATTTTCTTTTTGAGGCTCGGTGAGATCAAGGCTGCCACATCCGGTTCAGCGGACGACTGGAAGGGCCTGGTGAACAGGCGCCGCAAGGAATGGGAGCGGCATGCCGCGCAAGACGTTCCGGATACAGTCATCGGAGACGATGAACGACTGGTTGACGAAATCGGCAGTGCTGATGGTTTGCTTCAAGGTCTCCCCATCAGCGCCGGCTATGCCGAAGGGCCTGTTTGTCTGGTGCGGGCCCCTGACGATCTAAAAAAAGTAAAGCGGGGAGATATCTTGGTGGCATCGGTGATTGATCCCGGCATCGCGCCGCTCATGGGGCTTGCAGCCGGGCTCATCGTGGAGATGGGCGGCACATTGTCCCACGGAGCGATCATCGTCCGCGAGTATGGCCTCCCCGCCATTGCCAATGTCCTTGGAGCCACGCACCTCCTGAAAGACGGCGAACGCGTCGCCATGGATGCCACTACGGGAAAGGTTACGCGCCTCAAGCAATAAGTGAGACGCACGGAGTTCATCGGAGGTTTTCCCTGGAACTGATATACCTCAAGCTGCTGGTCTTGATCATCGTGGCGAATCTGGCGCCCATCATCGGACAACGGCTCTTACGAAACCGTTTTGCCTCCCCCTTGGACTGCGGGTCGCGTTTTCTAGACGGACGCCCCCTGCTGGGGCCCTCAAAAACCTGGCGAGGCTTCCTCTTTTCGATCCCGATCACGATCGCCTGCGCATGGATCGAAGGTCTTGATCTGGAAACGGGTCTGGTATTTTCTCTCGCGGCCTTGCTGGGTGATAGTCTGACGAGCTTCATTAAGCGGCGTCTTGGACTGGCCTCGGGAGGCCATGCTCCGGGTCTCGACCAGGTCCTGGAAAGCCTGCTCCCGCTCCTCCTGGTGCAGCAGAGGTTGGATCTTACCCTCTCCGGTATCCTCAGCGTCGTCTTGGCCTTCATCATCCTCGACCTCATCTTTTGGCGCTATTACGCACACCCGCATTCTTCATAACCCCTTCTGTCACAACGATACAACACTCTGCAACTGCCGCCCAG
>JAUSMA010000022.1 GCA_030645475.1 Nitrospirota bacterium | reverse complement strand
GGTTGTGCGCGAACGTCCCGCGGTTGCCGTAGAGATCTTCATAGGTCTGGTGGTCGTAGTTCTGCTCGACCCGCATGACAACGCCGTTCCGGACGAAGGCCCGGATGCGGCAGGCGTGCGTGTCGTTCGGCGAACAACACCAGGTAAACGACGAATCGTAGCGATACTGGTCGTGATAGACCCGCTCCCAGGACCGATCCGGATAGTCTCCTAACGGGTTCCCGACTTCGATGACCGGCTGGAGCGCGGTCAAGGCCAGGACTTTGTCTGCCACCGCCACTGCGGCGACCGTCCCCACGGAGACCTTTAAGAACTGCCTACGTGACAAAAACATGGGTAACACCTCCTAAGAGTTGAGAGCTTCAATAAGCCCACGCGACTTCATCGACGCACAGCGGAAATTTCAGACCACCTCCCTTCCTCAGAACGATGCAAGAAAGCAGAATAATCGAATAGTTTTCGACCGACTTATCAGCCGAACTTGTCGATTTATCATGAATGCCAAGCATCATAGGCTTTCTAAGTTCGCAATATTCGCACCAACTGCGGAAAACAATCCGTCTGAAGATAATCAATATAAGATATTGAAAAATATTATAAATGTTACATATCTTAAGCTGTTTAAATCGCGACTGATCTTCGCATGTGTGTACTTGCCGTATCACCTTATCCAAAACGAACTACGAAAATATATTAAGCGTCAATAAATCAATATCTTATGTAAATAAATCGAGCGTTACCTTTCGGTAGCACTTCCAAGTGATTGTAACGAAGGTAACGGAGAAGGAATGATGTTGTTCTGGTCGCTGTAGATAGCACATCATCTGTCCGCTTTTTGTAGCACATGAACTGTCCGGTTTAGGGTGCGTCCTCAAGGAGGACCACCATGACACGGGCGAGGGTACTACAGGAGGTGAGACAGATGCGGTTTGAAGAACTGTATGCACGGCGACAACGGCGGGACCTCACGATGGCGGAGGCGGCCGAGATGCTGGGCGTCACGGAACGGACGTTTCGCCGCTGGAGTGACCGCTATGACGCGGAAGGGGCCGAGGGTTGCAGGATCGGCGGATCGGCCGGCCCTCGGCCCGTGCGGTGCCCGTGGATGAGGCGCTGCGCATGGTGACGCTGTATAAGACCCAGTACACGGGCTGGACCGTCAAGCATTTCCATGAGCGTTGGCACACCGAGCATGGCGGGACACGGTCCTATAGCTGGACGAAGAAGACGCTCCAGGCCGCGGGGCATGTGGCCCGGGCTCCCCGACGCGGGGCACATCGCAAGAAGCGGCCACGCAAATCGTTGCCTGGGATGATGCTCCACCAAGACGGCTCCACGCATGAATGGGTGCCCGGGTGTCAGTGGGATTTGATCGTGACGTTGGATGATGCGACTACGGAAATCTATTCGGCCTTCGTCGTCGAGGAAGAAGGGCCCCTGAGCAGCTTTCGCGGCCTGCGGGAGGTTATGGCGGCGAAGGGGCTCTTCAGTTCCCTCTATACCGATCGGGGCTCCCACTATTGGCATACGGAGGCGGCGGCGGGGGGCGCGTCGACAAGATTCGGCTGACGCAGGTGCATCGCGCGTTGCAGCAAGTGGGGATCACGCTCATTTCCGCCTATTCGCCGGAAGCGCGGGGCCGGTCAGAACGCGTCTTTCGCACACTGCAAGACCGACTGCCCAAAGAGCCGGCGCTCGCGGGGATCACGGAGATGACGGCGGCCAACCAATATCTGACCACGCGGTTCCTTCCCGCCTACAACCAGCGTTTTGCGGTGCCCGCGCTAGAAGCCGGGGCGGCCTTTGTGCCGTGGATTGGGTCGAACCTCGCCGAGATTTGTGTGTCCACGAAGAGCGGATCGTGGCCAACGACAATACAGTGCGGTATCAGGGCCTGAGTCTGCAGATCCCACAGGACCCACACCGGTTTCATTATGTGAAGGTCATGGTGCGGGTGCACGAATATCCAGATGGGGCCTTGGCCGTGTTCCATGGGCCTCGGTGCCTGGCGCGATATAGTGCCGAGGGCGTGCTGCGGGAGGTCGCCTTGACGACACGGCCCCAGCACACGTCTCGCCGGGCGCGCCAATGACCACGTGAGAGAAAGAGAACACCGGACAGATCCATGTGCTACATCAACCGGACAAGTTAACTTGCTACCTACATTGTTGTTCTGGTCGCTTGACAGTCTCATTCCTACTCAGTAGAATCCCATCCCTTACACCGACTGTGATTGGGCGGGAATAGCTCAGTGGTAGAGCATCGCCTTGCCAAGGCGAGGGTCGCGAGTTCAAATCTCGTTTCCCGCTCCAATTTTA
>JAUSMA010000021.1 GCA_030645475.1 Nitrospirota bacterium | reverse complement strand
GCGGTGGCGGCGATCCTGGCTTCAAGCTCTGGAATGGCCGGTGTTCCTGCCGCGGGAATGGTTCCGTGGGCGAACCGTTCAATCATCGTCAAGGTCCGGCTCAACAGATTGCCGATTCCATTGGCCAGGTCGCTGTTGATGTTGGTGACCATCGCAGATTGCGAAAAGTCTCCATCCTGCCCGAACGGAACCTCTTTAAATAAGAAGTAACGGAACGCGTCGGTGCCGAATTCATCGATCATCTTGTGCGGGTCCACAACATTGCCGCGGCTCTTCGACATCTTTTCCCCGTCGACGGTCCACCAGCCATGCGCAAAGATCGTCTCCGGTAGGGGGAGGCTCAACGCCATGAGCATCGTCGACCAATAAACTGCGTGGGTGGTGAGGATGTCCTTCCCGACTAAATGGACTGATGCCGGCCAGTATCGATCTTGAGACGGAGCTGGGGGAAGGTAGTTCAATCCCGAGATGTAATTGACCAAGGCGTCAAACCAGACATAGGTGACGTAGTCCTTGTCGAAGGGCAATTCAATGCCCCAGGAGAGCCGTGACTTGGGTCGCGAGATTGAGAGGTCGCCGAGCTTCTGCGTGGTGAGAAATCCCAGGACTTCATTCCGGCGGGACTCAGGACGAATGAAGTCAGGATGCGCCTTGATGTGCTCGATCAGTTGATCTTGATATTGCCCCATCTTGAAGAAATAGTTGTGCTCGCTGATCCGTTCGACCGGCCGTTTGCAGTCAGGGCAAAGTCCGCTCTCGACATCTTTTTCGGTCCAAAACCGTTCGTCAAACGTGCAGTACCATCCGGTATAGTCAGCCTTATAAATCAGTTGCTTATCAAAGAGGTCTTGAAGGTATCGTTGCACGACTGATTTGTGCGGGGCATCCGTCGTTCGGATGAAGGCATCGTTCGAGATATTCAGCCGTTTCCACAGCTCCTGAAACTGGGGTGCCAGCTTATCGCAATGGGCCTGCGGGTCGATGCCGGCTTTGGCTGCGGCCTGCTGAACTTTTTGTCCATGCTCATCAAGCCCGGTGAGAAAGAAGACGTCCCGTCCTCGCAGCCGCCAATACCGAGCAAGGACGTCGGCCGCCACGGTGGTATAGGCATGCCCGATATGTGGCACGTCGTTGACGTAATAAATTGGCGTGGTGATGTAGAAGTGATCGGGGGTACTCATGGGGCGTGACAAAAGATATCAGGTAATAAACGGCGAAAGCTAGATTGATAGAGGGACGGACGACAGGATGACCGCGTCGCGCAGGCGGAGCAAGATCATTTCCAGCGCCATGTGGAGATTGAGGTGCCTGGTTGCGCGTTGCTCGGTCATCTCAATTTCACGGAGCAAGTCCAATAGCAAATCGGTGTTGGCCTGTTGCGCGTAGGATTCCAGTGTCGCGAGATCGTCAAGATAGAGCAACTGGTCGCGGTCTCCTCCGACTTGAATCAGGACAAGGTCGCGGATCCAGCGGGCCAGCCAGGCGAGTATGTCCTGGGCGCGGTCGGCTTTCGCAATCGCTTCCGCCGAGGTCAGGATGGACCCGATCGATTGCAAGGATTCGGGACGGACCAAGTTCACCAGTTCCTGTTGCCGCGCGCGCGTGTCTTTCACCTCGGCGGTCAGGGCTTCCCCGATGCGGCCTTCGCTGATGATGGCGAGGAATCGCGCATCCTCGGGAGGGATGTTGCCTGTCAGGATGAGCGCGGCTTCCACCTGTGTGCGAGCCGGTGTTGTAAAGCGAAGGGCCTGACAGCGCGACCTGATGGTCGCCGGGAGGGCGGCGGGGCGACTCGAGATGACGAGGAATAGACTATGGGCCGGTGGCTCTTCCAGCGTTTTGAGGAGTGCGTTGGCCGCGCCGATGGTCATGCGGTCGGCGTCATTGATCAAGCAGATTTTCCGCTCGCCGATGAGCGGACGGTACATGATCTGATGTTCGATGTCGCGGACTTGCTCAATCTTAATTTGCCGGGTGGCCTGTTCCGGGTCCGGCTCGATGACGAAAAAGTCCGGGTGCGTGCGGGCTTCGATCTGTTGGCAGGATCGGCAGGTGCCGCAACTGTCGATCCCTTCCGCGACAGGAGGCTGTTCGCAGTTGAGCGCTTGTGCCAGACGAATTGCCGTCAGTTGTTTCCCGATCGCTTCCTCACCGTGGAACAGATAGGCATGCGCCAATCGCTGATGGGTGACGGCAGCCTGCAGCAGCGCGATGGATTGTTGATGTCCGATACAATCGCGAAAGGGCATGTTAGCTCCGGCGGCGTGGCGGGCGATGGTGTCGAGTCATCCACCCTAGCACGATCTCGGTGAGCTCGTCCTGAACATCTTGCGCGGGGCGATTGGCATTCACGATGGTCATGCGGCGAGGTGCTTCGGCTGCGAGCGTCAAAAATCCCCGGCGCACCTTTCGATGAAAGCGTTCCGTCTCACGGTCGAGCCGATTCTGTTCTCCACGATCGGCTCGCCGCCTGGCCAGACCCACGGAAACCGGGAGGTCGAGGACGAGGGTGAGATCCGGCGTGAGTCCGTTGGCCGCGACGTCGTTAGCCTCTCGCAGCCACTGAAGATCGAGGCCCCGTGCATATCCTTGATAGGCCAGCGTGGAATCGGAGAATCGGTCACAGAGCACCACGGTGCCACGTCTCAATGCCGGTTCGATAAGATGGGTGACATGTTGATGTCTTGCCGCGAGGACCAGCAGGGCTTCGGTCTGAGGTGTCACGGGGTCTTGCGATGAGGCCGTGAGAAGGATCTGGCGAATGGCTTCGGCGGTTGCGGTGCCACCCGGCTCTCTGGTTTGGAGCACGCGGTAGCCTGCTTGAGTGAGTACGTCCGCGAGGTGGCGAATCTGGGTGCTTTTCCCACTGCCTTCGACCCCCTCGAGGGTAATGAAACGGCCGCGAGTCTTCGGCCTCTTTGTCCCCATCGTATAGGCCCCATCGCCAGTGAAGAAAACGGGCAGGATGGTATTCCAAGTTGTTGAAAATAGCAAGAAAAGGCTTGCGAGGCCCTCGTAAATCTCTGTATGATGACCACCTACGTCCATCGGCTCACATGTATGCTGAAAACCTCGCTAAAACGCTACTTTCTGACGGGCCTGCTCGTGATTATCCCCATCTGGGGAACCGTCCTCATTTTGAAGACCCTGTTCGTGGCCGTCGATGGCATTCTGGGGGATCTCCTGGTCCGGTTGGTGCCGAGTCATTATGTGCCAGGGTTAGGAATTCTGGCGTTGATCCTGTTGGTCTTTATGGCCGGGTTGTTTGCCACCAATTTTATGGGTCGGCAAATTGTGAAGTGGTGGGAGGAGTTCCTGAATCGTGTCCCGCTCGTGCGGGGCATCTACTCGACGTTAAAGTCCATGATGGATATTGTGTCGTTTTCGGATCAGCCCTCATATAACCGCGTCGTCCTGATTCAGTTTCCCAAGAATGGCCACTATTGCTTTGCCTTTGTGACAGGCGTAACCAAAGGGGAGATGCAAGATCTTGCGCAGGAACCGCTGATCCACGTGTATGTGCCGACGTCCCCGAATCCGACGTCGGGTTATTTCCTCTTGGTGCCGGAGCATGAAGTCGCCGCTGTCGATATGACTGTCGAGGAGGCGATGAAGCTGATCGTTTCAGGAGGACTCTGTTCTCCTTCCTCGTCTTTGGCATCGGCCGTGACGGCTGCGACGAAGCAGGGGATGGTGAAACAGCCCGAAGTGGGAGTGCCGATCGGATGAGCCGTTCACGAACCGCTGAAGTCTCGAAGAAGAAAAAGCCGATTGCTGTGGACCAGCAGGGAACGATCGCCGGTCTTGCGGTGGTCGTGATGGCGGCCGGGCGCGGGACACGCATGCAGTCAAAACAGGTGAAGGTGCTGCATCCTGTGGCTGGCCAGGCGATGGTGCTCTATTCGGTGAGGCTCGGATTGCGCGTCGCCGGGGATCGCGTGGCAGTCGTGGTAGGACATCAGGCCGATCAGGTTCGGCAGGTCATCGATTGTGCGACGGCAGGAACAGACGATCGCTCCTCAGTGGCTATTGTTGAGCAGCGTGAGCAATTGGGTACTGGGCATGCGGTGTTGCAGAGCCGTCCGGCGTTTGCGGTGGGCAAGCGGGGCGCTCCATCGAATTATCTGATTCTAAACGGCGACACGCCGTTGCTTCAGGAGAAGACCGTACGAGAGCTCCTTCGTGTGCATCAAGCGGAACGAGCGACCGTGACCATTCTGACGGCGGTCCTTGAAGATGCCAGCGGCTATGGGCGCGTCGTGCGTGCGTATTCGGCCGAGCGGGCGGTCTCGCGTATCGTCGAGGATCGCGATGCCAACGACAGGGAGCGGGCAATTCGCGAAATCAACGTGGGGACCTATGTCGTCGACGGGGAGTTTCTTTTCAGCGCGTTGGAAAAGCTGGATCCCAGCAATGCCCAAGGGGAATATTATTTGACGGACATCATCCGTCTCGCTGCGGAGCAGGGACGGCCTGTGGCTGCGGTGATCCTCGACAATCCCGACGAAGGACTGGGCGTGAATACGCGCAGGCAGCTAGCGACGGCTGAACAGGTGGTGCGGCAGCAGATCCGTGAACGATGGCTCGATGCCGGGGTGACGATGATCGATCCGGCTTCAACCTGGATTGACGCGGCGGTCACGATCGGGAAAGACACTGTGCTCTATCCCAACGTGACACTTGAGGGCTGCACGATTATCGGGGAAGATTCTGTGCTGCGCTCCTATACCAGGCTGACGAATTGTATCGTTGGTAATAGGGTGGAGATCCTCGACCACTGCGTCT
This sequence comes from Nitrospirota bacterium, assembly GCA_030645475.1. NCBI lineage: Bacteria > Pseudomonadati > Nitrospirota > Nitrospirota bacterium. Next base: position 128,517 of record JAUSMA010000021.1, on the reverse strand, counting down.
TTACCGACTCTCACATTGAAGACGATGCGCATCTGGGGCCCTTTGTCCATCTGCGGCCCGGTGTGGTGGTTCGGAAGAAGGCGAAGGTCGGGAATTTCGTCGAGATGAAGAAAACCGATTTGGGCGAAGGATCGAAGGCGAACCATCTGAGTTACCTGGGCGACGCAAAAATTGGGAAAGGGGTCAACATTGGCGCCGGCACCATCACTTGTAACTACGATGGCGTGCATAAGTTTCAGACCGTAATCGGAGATGGGGTTTTTCTCGGCAGCGATACGCAGTTGATCGCGCCGGTGACGGTGGGGGCGGGAGCCATCATCGCAGCCGGGACGACTGTGACGCAGGATGTGCCTGCGGATGCGTTGGTGATTGCGCGGGTGCCTCAAGTGAACCGGGCTGGATGGGCCGCACGCCGGCGGGTGTTGGCGATGCAAGCTCAGGCTGGTTCCGTATCGTCGTCAACCCCGACGAAGAGTCTCCCGAAGAGCCAGGCGAAAAAGCGGAGGTAGATCACCCCTATGTGTGGAATTGTCGGATACGTGGGCGATCAAGAAGCGGTGCCGATTCTGATCGGCGGCCTCGCCAAGTTGGAATATCGAGGCTATGACTCGTCCGGCGTTGCGGTGTTGCATGGCGAGAAGATTGAGGTCAGGCGGAGTGTTGGCAAACTGGCGAATCTTCAGAAGTCGCTCAAGGAAAAAGCCCTCAAGGGCACAGTGGGAATCGGCCATACGCGATGGGCGACGCACGGGAAGCCCTCAGAACAAAACGCCCACCCGCACCGCTCGAAGGGCTGCGTGCTCGTGCACAACGGCATCATCGAGAACTATCAGCCGCTGAAACAGCAATTAGAGAAGGAAGGTTACAAGTTTCATTCGGAAACGGACACGGAAGTGGTGGCGCATCTGATCGATAAGTATCTCCAGCAGGGCCTGAAGCTGGCCGAGGCGGTGCGAGCTGCCACCAAGGATGTGCGGGGAAGTTATGCGCTTGCGGTCATTTCGGAGCGGGAACCGGGAACCATGATTGCGGCGCGCTCCGGATGCCCGCTGGTCGTAGGCAAGACTGCCAAAGCATCCTTTGTTGCATCCGATGTCATGGCCATGCTCGCCCATACTCGTGATGTGACCTACCTCGAAGAAGGCGATGTGGCGGTCGTGACGGCGAGCGAGATTCATTTCACCGATATCGAGGGGCATCCCGTTAAACGGAACGCGACCAAGATTACCTGGGATGCCTCCGCGGCGGAAAAGAGCGGATTCCCGCATTTTATGTTGAAAGAGATTCACGAACAGCCGCAGACGATTCTCGATACGATGCGTGGGCGCTACTCCTACGACACCGGTGAGGCGGACCTGCCAGATATCGGATTGACGCCGAAAGAATTTGCCGCCGTCGGCCGCATCTGGATTGTGGCGTGCGGTACGTCGTGGCACTCAGGACTGGTGGGGAAATATCTGTTGGAGGAAATGGTCCGTACACCGGTGCAAGTCGATATCGGCAGTGAATTCCGCTACCGCGATCCGCTGGTCGGGAAAGACGATCTGTTCATTACCATCTCGCAGTCCGGCGAGACGGCCGACACGTTGGCTGCTGCACGTGAGGCGAAGGCCAAGGGCGCGCGGATCGTTTCGATCGTGAATGTCGTGGGCAGTACCCTGGCTCGCGAATCGGATGGCATCCTCTACACCCATTGCGGACCTGAGATCGGCGTGGCCTCGACCAAAGCGTTCACCGCGCAGCTCACGGCGTTGTATATGCTGGCGCTGCACTTGGGGCGTGTACGTGGAACTTTATCGGTTGCGGACGGCAAGGCCTGGCTCGACCGTCTTGTCTCGCTTCCGGTGTTGGTCGAGCAGGTGCTCGGTCGCGAAGCGGAGATCGTGGCGATTGCCAAACGGTATTACAAAAAGCGGAATTTCTTGTTCCTCGGCCGCGGCATCAACTTCCCGATTGCGCTCGAAGGCGCGCTCAAGTTGAAAGAGGTGTCCTATATCCATGCGGAAGGGTATGCCGCGGGAGAGATGAAGCACGGGCCGATTGCGCTCATCGACAAGGACATGCCGGTGGTGGTGTTGGCACCGAAAGACCGGTTGTACGAAAAGACCGTGAGCAATCTGATGGAAGTGAAGGCCCGGCATGCGCCGGTCATCGCGTTGGTTGCGGAAGGCGAGCGGGAGTTGGGGAAGATCGCCGATGCGGTATTCACGATCCCCGACACGCATCCCTTGCTCTCACCGATTCTATTTACGATTCCATTGCAGCTCCTGGCGTATCATATCGCCGTGTTGCGGGGGGCGGATGTGGATCAGCCGAGAAATCTTGCAAAGAGTGTGACGGTTGAGTAGCAGGATGTTAAAAATGGCTCCCAGCATCGTTCTCGGTCCTCCGTCTCCCTGCGACGTACCCGGGAGGGTACACATCAGTCGCCGGACTCCCTGCGGCCTTGCTGGAAGACCATTTTGAACATCCTTAAAAAGAGAGAAGGAAAGACAAGAGTGGAAATTACGAAGCAGGAAGTTGAGAAGGTCGCGAAGTTGGCGCGGCTGGAGTTGACGGATATCGAGAAGGCGGCGTTCACGAAACAGCTGAGCCAGATCCTCACTCATGTAGAGACGTTGAAGCAGTACGACACGGCGGGTGTCGAGCCGACGGCGACAGTATTGGGGCAGGTGAACGTGTTTCGTCCCGATGACGTACGGCCCTCCCTATCCGTCGAGCGGGCGGTGGCCAATGCGCCGGAGTCGGCCGATGGGTTCTTTGTGGTGCCAAAAATTATTGAAGATCGACAACCCCTTTAAGGTAAGCGAGGTTTGAATGTTCAGGCAAATGTTGCGGTCAAAGATTCATCGGGCCACGGTGACGGAGTCCTGCCTCGACTATGAAGGCAGCCTCACGATCGACGAGGATCTGATGGAGGCAGCGGGGATTTTGCCCTATGAGGCGATCGTCTGCTCGAATTTGAATAACGGCGAGCGCTTCATGACCTATGCCATGGCCGGCAAGCGTGGCGCGGGTGAGATTATCCTCAATGGGCCGACGGCGCGAAAAGGCGCGGTGCGCGATCAGATCATCATCTTCTGTTACGAGTATTACTCAGAAGAAGAGCTGAAGCGGCATGCGCCCAAGATTATTCGCGTCAACGAGAAGAACCAGATGATTCCAGGGAAGACGAAACACTGATGGGGATTCATAAACTCTCACTCTACGAGCTCCATAAGAAGTTTACCGCCGGTGAAGTCACCGCGACGGAGATCGTTCGTGCCTATGGATTGCGGATTGGCCAGGTGGAGTCCAAGGTGAAGGCCTATATCACGCAGGCCAAAGACTCGGTGGTGGCGCAAGCGAGCGCGCTCGATGCGTCGTTGAAAGGGTGGCGCAGGACGTCGCCGATGATGGGGATGCCGCTGGCGATCAAAGATAATATCTGTACCGAGGGTGTCCGTACGACGTGTGCGTCCCAGATGCTCGGGAGTTTCGTTCCGCCATACGATGCGACCGTCATTGCGAAGCTGCGCACTCAGGGATACCTACTCCTCGGAAAGACCAATCTCGATGAGTTCGCGATGGGCTCATCAACGGAGAATTCGGCCTTTGGCCCCAGCCGCAACCCTTGGAACCTGCAATGTGTCCCCGGTGGGTCCAGCGGAGGATCCGCTGCGGCTGTTGCGGCCGACGAATGTGCCGCAGCATTAGGGTCTGATACCGGCGGGTCGATCCGTCAGCCGGCGGCATTTTGCGGGGTCGTGGGTCTCAAGCCGACCTATGGGCGGGTCTCCCGGTACGGGTTGATTGCGTTCGCCTCTTCGCTCGATCAAATCGGACCGATTACGAAAGATGTGACGGATTCAGCCTTTCTCCTCGGCGCGATCGCCGGTCACGATCCGTTGGATTCGACATCGGCTGATGTTCCGGTACCGGACTATCTCAAGGCGCTCAAAAAGAAAGATCTCAAGCGGCTGAAGGTCGGTGTGCCGGTCGAGTTTTTCGCGGAGGGGTTGGACCCTGACGTCGAGCTGACCGTGCGGGCGGCGATCCAGGAGCTGAAAGCACTGGGAGGGGAGATTAAGGAAATTCAGTTGCCGAGGACGGACGCGGCGGTGGCGACGTACTACGTGCTTGCCACGGCCGAAGCCAGCTCAAATTTAGCCCGCTATGACGGGGTGAAGTTCGGGCTTCGCGCCAAAGAGACTAAGGACCTGCTTGAATTGTATATGAAGACGAGGCAGGAAGGTTTTGGACCCGAGGTGAAACGACGGATCATGCTGGGGACCTATGTCCTCAGTGCAGGCTATTACGATGCCTATTATGGCAAGGCGCAGGCGGTGCGCACGCTAATTCGCCAAGATTTTGAGGCGGCGTTTCAGGATGTCGACCTCATCGTCACGCCCGTGACTCCCACGCCGGCATTCAAGTTCGGCGCGAAGGCGGATGATCCGCTCCAGATGTATCTGTCGGACATTTTTACCATTTCGGTGAACCTCGCCGGTGTGCCGGCCATTTCTTTGCCCTGCGGATTCAGCCGGGCCGGGTTGCCCATCGGCTTGCAGCTGATCGGTCGGCCTTTCGAAGAAGAGACGCTGTTGCGAGCGGCCTACGCATACGAACAGAGTACGCAATGGAAAACGAAGAAGCCGGTGATACGGTGAGGGGTTAGCTGGAGGTGCATATGACAATCGTTGAAATCGCGGCGATGCTTGTCGCGGTCGCATTTGCGGTATTGGTGGGTTATCTCGTGCCGCTATTGATTCAGGTGCGCAAGACGGTGGCAGAGTCCGAGCAGCTTCTGGCCAAACTGAATCATGACCTGCCGCCGCTGATCGGCGAACTTCGCGCGATGAGTCAAAACTTGAACGATCTGACCGAACAGGCCCGCGGGGGAGTCGAACATGCCGCCATGCTCTTGCATGCGGTCGGAGAAGTCGGGGAATCGGTTCAGCATGTGCACGATGTCGTGAGGGGCTCGAGCGGATCGATGTTGACCAATGTAGCGAGCGTGGTCGCCGGCTTTAAAGCGGCAACGCAAGTCATGAAAGAACGGTTTCGAGGTGAAGGAGGGCATCACAATGGCGGATGATCGAGGTTCCTCATCGTCAGCAATCGTATTGGCATTCCTGGGCGGCGCAGCGCTCGGCGCAGTGGCGGCACTCTTGCTGGCACCACAGACCGGACGCGAGTCGCGTGAGCAGTTGCGTGGGTATGCCCGTCGCGCGGAAGGCGATCTGCGGGATCTGGCAGGCCGCGCCGGCGAAGCGTTGGAAGAAGTCGTAGAAGAGGGGAAGGAATTTGTGGACTCGAAGAAAGCGGTTCTGCGCGAGGCCTTCGATGTCGGACGTGAGGCGATGCGACGGGAGCGTGACCGGTTGCGTGGAGAGGATCGTAGCTAAACGATGATATACGAAGTCGTCATTGGTGTGGAAGTGCATGCGCAGCTACGGACGAAGTCTAAGCTGTTTTGCGGCTGCGGGACGACGTTCGGGCGTACGGCTAATAGCCAGACCTGTCCCCTCTGTTTGGGGCTCCCCGGCACCTTGCCAGTGATTAACCGGGCGGCGGTCGAGATGGCGGTCCGTGCTGGCTTAGCATTGAATTGTACCATCGCGGCAAGCAATCTCTTCGCGCGCAAGAACTACTTCTATCCGGATTTGCCTAAGGGCTATCAGATTTCGCAATACGAGGCGCCGATCTGCGAGCATGGCTGGATTGAGGTTGCGGGGAGTGAAGGTTCAAGGCGGGTCCGCATCCGTCGTGCCCATTTGGAAGAAGATGCGGGGAAAAGTGTCCACGTAGCCGGCTCGAACGGGAGCCGCGTCGATTTGAATCGCGCGGGGACACCGCTGCTGGAAATCGTGACGGAACCGGACTTGCGGTCGGCCGATGAAGTGGTGTCGTACTTAAGGGGCCTCCGCGATGTGCTGATGTATCTTGAAGTCTGCGACGGCAATATGGATGAAGGGAGCTTTCGCTGCGAGCCGAACCTCTCGCTCCGTCCATTGGGCCAGAAGGAATTCGGGACGAAGGTCGAACTGAAGAATATCAATTCTTTCAAGTTCGTGAAAGACGCCGTTGAATACGAGATCAAGCGCCAGACGAAGGTGCTGAATGAGGGCGGGAAAATCAATCAGGAGACCAGGCTCTGGAATCTCGATCGCGGCGAGACGGCAGTCATGCGCTCGAAAGAAGAGGCGCACGACTATCGCTACTTCCCCGATCCTGATCTGGTGCCACTCAAGCTCGAGAAAGAATGGATCGAGAGTTGTCGCAAGCAGGTCACCGAATTGCCTGCAGCGAGACTGCAACGATTTGTCAGCGAGTTTGCGCTGTCCGAGTACGACGCCGGCCTGTTGACCGCGACGAAGGCGGTGGCGGACTACTTTGATGCCTCGGTGAAGTTGTTCAATCAGCCCAAGACGGTGAGCAATTGGGTGATGGGTGAGCTGACCAGAGAACTGAATAACTCCGGCATCGATGCAAGCGCTTCGCCGGTATCACCTGAGCGGCTGGTCAGTTTGCTTCAGCTGGTCGAGCAAGGGACGATTAGTTTGAAAGTCGCACGCGAGATTTTCCCCGAAGTCTATAGCAGTGGAAAGACGCCGGAACAGATCGTTCAGGAGAAGGGGCTCATCCAAGTATCCGACGAAGGGGCGCTCGACCAGATCATCGGCGACGTTCTCGCGAAGAATCCGGCGCAAGTGACGCAGTTCAAAGAAGGGAAGCAGCAAGTGCTGGGATTCCTCGTCGGTCAGGTCATGAAGGCGAGTGGTGGCAAGGCGAATCCTGGGAAGGTGAACGAGCTGCTCAAAAAGAAGTTGGTGGGGTGAGGGGACAAGGGTGTGACTGTGGTCGGCCAGGCTGCTCAAAAAGGCAGCCAACGAGGCCGCAGGCGAGAGAAAACCGGAGGCGTACCCTCCGGGGTACGTTGAGGATTTTGTCGAGACGAGAACGAAGTTGGATGCCTTTTTCAGCAGCCTGAGAGGAAAAGTATGAGCGCGATTCGAGAGATCAAGGGGCGGCAGATTTTGGATTCTCGAGGGAATCCGACGATTGAGGCGGAGGTCACGCTGGACAGCGGGGCCTGTGGGCGGGCGGCGGTGCCGTCAGGAGCCTCGACCGGCGAGAAAGAAGCTATCGAACTGCGCGATGGCGACAAGAAGCGCTGGATGGGGAAAGGCGTCTCGAAGGCGGTCGCCAACATCAGCAAGCTGATTGCGCCGGAGTTGTTAGGAAAAGAAGCGTTCGATCAAGTCGGCATCGACCAGGCGATGATCGATCTGGATGGCACGAAAACCAAGGGCAAGCTCGGTGCCAACGCGATTCTTGGCGTATCGCTGGCCGTGGCGAAGGCGGCGGCGGCTGAAACAGGCCAACCGCTCTACCGGTATCTGGGCGGGACGAATGCGCGAGTGTTACCGGTGCCGCTCATGAACATCATCAATGGCGGGGCTCATGCCGACAATCGGTTGGATCTGCAAGAGTTCATGATCATGCCGGTGGGAGCGCCGAGTTTCAGCGAGGCGTTCCGGATGGCGACCGAGGTATTTCACACACTCAAGTCGCTGCTGAAGAAAAAAGGCTTGAATACGGCCGTCGGTGACGAGGGCGGGTTTGCGCCGGACCTCCAATCGAATGAAGAGGCGCTCAGCCTGATCATGCAGGCCATCGAGGCGGCCGGCTACAAACCGGGACGGGACATCGCCCTCGCATTGGACTGTGCCGCCAGTGAACTCTACGAGAAGGGGCGGTACTTCCTTGAAGCCGAAAAAAATCCTGAGCGCTCCTCCGAGGAGATGGTCCTGTACTACGGAAAACTCGTGGACCGTTATCCGATTCTTTCCATCGAAGATGGGTTGAGCGAGTTGGATTGGAAGGGCTGGAAGATGATGACGGAGAAGTTGGGCAAGAAGGTCCAATTGGTCGGGGACGATATTTTCGTCACGAATGTGGAAATCTTTGCCAGGGGGATCAAGGAAGGGATCGCGAACTCTATTCTGATCAAGCTCAACCAGATCGGCACGTTGACGGAAACGTTGGAGGCGATTGAGCTGGCGAAGCGGTCAGGCTACACGGCCATCATCTCGCATCGATCGGGAGAAACAGAGGATACGACGATTGCGGACGTGGCGGTCGCGACTAATTGCGGGCTCATTAAGACCGGATCGTTGTCCCGAACGGATCGTGTTGCGAAGTACAATCAATTGCTCAGGATCGAGGAAGAGCTTGGTTCCAACGCTGTCTATCGGGGTCGTGAGGCAGTGCCGGGACGGTAGTGCTGTTTGAGTATACGACGATGATTATTAAGCAGAACCGGGGACGACAGTGGCTCGATTGGCAACGTCGTATGATGACGGGCGCGCATTATGTCGGAGGCGCCGCCTGTTTGCTGTTGCTGGTTGCCCTGGTATTTGGCGACATGGGGCTGCCGCGCTATTTGTCCATGCGTGAGCATGCCCAGCAGTTGGACTCGGACCTTCAGGAGTTGCAGCGGACGGTCCGCACGCTTCGTGGAGAGATCGATCGTCTGGAGCACGATCCCTCGAAGATCGAACAGTTGGCGCGAGAGCAGCTCGGCTACGTTCGTAAAGGTGAAACCGTGTATCAATTGGTTCCATCACCATCACAGGAGCGGCCACGCCCGTAACACCATGAAGTTTGGCACAGTCGCGATCATTGGACGCCCGAACGTCGGCAAGTCGACCTTGCTGAATCAATTGCTTCAGCAGAAGGTGGCGATTGTCTCGGATAAGCCGCAAACGACGAGAACCAGAATTCTTGGGGTCGTGCATGCGCCGGGTGCGCAGATAGCGCTACTCGATACGCCGGGCTTGCACAAGCCGCAACATCTGCTCAATCGTCGCATGGTTCGTACCACGGTCGATACGCTGGAGGAGGCCGATATCTTGTATGTGTTGATGGACACGACAAGTTCGCCTGGTCCCGGCGATCTCTTGGTGATCGATCATGTGAAGGGGGCGATCAGGAAGCGTCCTCGCCCGGTCATCTTGGTGCTGAACAAGGTGGATCTGGTCAATAAGCTCAAGCTGCTGCCGGTGATGGAGAACTACGCTAGATTATATGCATGGACGGACGTTGTGCCGGTATCGGCTGAAACCGGTGACAATGTCGATCGTTTGCTCTCCGTGACCGTGGCCCATCTTTCAGAAGGAGATGCGGCCTATGATGTAGAGACTGTCACCGATCAGTCCATGAGGACTCTGGCGTCAGAAATCGTTCGCGAGAAAATTCTGCATCAGACTTACGAAGAAGTGCCCTATTCCGTTGCCGTAGAGGTCGACGAATTTGTCGAGGAGGGGAAGCTGGCTCGTATCAGTGTCACGGTGCTGGTCGAGCGAGAGTCTCATAAGGCGATCTTGATCGGGAAACATGGAGAGCGGCTCAAGTCGGTTGGGACGGATGCGCGACGCGAGATGGAGCAAATCTTCGGGATGAAAGTGTTTCTGCAGGTGTGGGTGAAAGTGCGGGAGGCATGGCGAGAAGATGAGCATGCCCTCACCGAATTAGGCTACTAGCAGGGTAGAGATGTTGCCGACGGAACGTGTGCCAGAATCGAGCCCAGTGGATCCGCGCTCTCGTCCGGGGGATAAAGATCTCCTCCGCGACGCGTTGCGTGACCAGGCCGATCGGGGTCGGACCAAGTCCGACATCGTGCTGCTGTCGGTGCAACGGCTGTTGCGGCGTGGTGCAATCACTAATCTCGCGAAGATGCTGGGCCGGATGCACCAAGCCGATGTGGCCAAGGTCATTCTGCATCTGTCGTCGCCCAAAGAAAAGCGGGAAGTCTTTGAACTGGTGCGGGGCGAGTCGAAGCGCGGCCAAGTCCTGAGCGAACTCGATAGCGACAGCATCAATCAAGTGTTGGCGGACCTCCTGCACTCGGATATCGCCTGGCTGATCAAAGATCTCGGTCCAGACGACGTGGCCTACATCCTCGGTGTGTTGCCGGAAGAGCGAGCCACCGAGATCCTTTCTCTCATGCGGACGGAGGACTCCACCGAAGTTGCCGACCTGCTGAAGTATCCGAAGGATACGGCCGGCGGCATCATGACGACGGAGTTCTTCGCACTCCCGGAAGAGGCCACGGCGCAAGATGCCATCCGACGTCTCCAGCTGGCGACGGATGCGGAGATGGTGTTTTATATTTACGTGACCGACAAAGATGAGCGCTTGGTCGGCGTGCTCTCGCTGCGGCAGCTGTTGACGGTTCCGCCCACGACGCCGCTGAAAAATATTGCCACGCGTGACGTGATCAGTGTGACGGTCGACATGGACCAGGAGGAAGTCGCCCGCCAGGTGGCGAGTTACAACTTGCTCGCGATTCCGGTTATCGACAAAGACAATACATTGGTCGGTATTATCACGGTCGACGACGTTGTGGACGTGATCCGGGAAGAAGCGACCGAAGACATGCTGAAGATGGCCGGCGCGATCGAGGAGGACTCGGTCTCAAAGTCTTCCAGTATTGCGTCGGCGAAACACCGGCTCCCGTGGCTCTTTACGAATCTGGTCGGCAGTCTGTTCTCGGGGGCGATTCTGTGGGAGTTCCGGTATACGATTCAGGAAGTGGTGGCCATCGTCAGTTTTATTCCAGTCATCGCCGCCATGGGTGGAAACGTCGGACTCCAGTCTTCGACCCTCATCATTCGTGGATTGGCAACAGGCCTGATCGCGCTGACGGATGTGCGCACCGTATTTATCAGAGAAATCAAGGTCGGGCTCTTGATGGGACTCGCGTGCGGCGTGATTCTGACGATCGTGGGCTGGATTTGGCATCAGGCATTTCTGGGTATGGTCGTCGGCGTATCATTGATTATCGCGTTCATGGTCTCGACCAGTATGGCGACGTTCATGCCCATTCTGCTGAAGCGCATGGGAGTGGATCCTGCCGTGGCGGCCGGACCCTTTGTGACGACAGCGAATGACATCACGGGCATTACCATCTATCTCTCTCTGGCCACGATGTTTATGGAGCACCTCCGCTAATGGGACTGGCCATGCGGTCTTGCCGTCAGGCGGGTTTTTTACCTCAACGGACGTCATCCCTATGCCGCTGATCAAGACGGCGGCCATCACGCTGAATAGTCGGAAGTGGGGCGACGCGGATCGTATCGTGACGTTCTATACCAAGGAGATGGGAAAGGTTCGTGGGGTGGCGCGAGGGGCTCGCCGGATGAAGAGTCGGCTCGGCGCATCGCTTGAGCCGCTCACTATCTGCCATCTGAACCTGTTCGAAAAGTCCGGTGATTCTCTCTTTCGAATTTCTCAAGTCGATCTCGTGGAACCGTTCATGAGATTTCGAGAAGACCTGACGCTCATGACCGCTGCCGCGAGGATGGTCAATGTGGTCAGTGCCGTGACACCGGACGGGGATCCTGATCTGCCGCTCTTCGAGACGCTCGAGCAGGGGCTGCGTGCCTTAGTCACGAGCCAGGATCCTGCGTTGACCGCGCTGTTGTTTCAGATTCGTCTGCTAGGCCTTATCGGGTTTCGTCCTGAGACCGATCACTGTGCGGCTTGTGGCAAGGGCCGGTTGATAGGAGAGCCTCAGTTCTCGCCTCTCTCAGGAGGCCTGGTTTGTGTGGCCTGTGCTGCGCGTCAGACCTTCCGCTGTTTACCGCTTTCGCGAGGGAGCCTGGCCTTTCTGCATCAAGCATTGCGGCTCGCGCCCGCGGTGGTCGATCGCTTGAGGGCCGCAGGGCAAGTCAGGTACGAGGTGGAGCGAGCAGTCGAAGGGTATGTTACAGTCGTGGCAGGGAGGCAACTGCCTCCCGTGAATTTCTTGGCATATCCGTCATGAACATGAATCGCCGGTTCGTTGTGAAAGGGAGTTTGCTGGCATGACAGAGACCCTCTGTGAACCAAAAGACATGGCCTGGGTCGAGAAGGGTGTGTTGGGTATCGAATGGAGCGACGGGCACAAGGCCGTCTACCCAGTTCGGTATCTCCGCCAGCAATGTCCCTGTGCTGCCTGTGTCGATGAGTGGTCAGGTGTTCGACGTTTGCAGCCGGACGATGTTCCCATCGTGATCATGTTGCAGGATGTGCAGCCGGTCGGACGGTATGCGCTGCAATTTACATGGAGCGACGGCCACGATACAGGGATTTACTCCTATGCCCTCCTTCGGCGGCTTTGCCAATGCGATATCTGTCAGCCTGTGAAGCCTAGTGAACCAAGGAGCCGGCGTCTGTTGTGAGAGATTGTACTGGCATCAATGCCACTTCTTGTGGCGCTTCTCGGTTCCTGGACCTAAATGGTTTGAGACTCTCGAAATGGGTTGTGGTGCTGCTGGTGGTCGCTCTTGGATCTGTACTTGGTTGCAGCGGGATGCCGTCGATGGAAGAGCAAGAGCGGCATGTCAGAGATAATGAGTTAGTGCTCCATCAGTTGACCCCGCGCGCGTTTGTCGTGGCATGGGGCGCGCCGCCGTATCAGCATGCTGAGTTCATGCAGTTCTTCGGTATGAAAGATGATTCGCTGATGCCACGGTCGAGATTGGCGAGCGGAGAACCGCCACGAGGGTGGGAGGTTCATATCGAAGCCGGCGATGCGTTGTTTCTAGCCTATCCCGATCGCGGGTGGCTGGTGGTGTTTTTTGAAGAACGGCTTGTCTATCGCGAAGCGCTGACCGCGGCGCAGCTCCATGCCTTGGGTCATAGCTGGCAGCATGAAGACAAGTTTCGCTCCAGGATTGAAGTGCCAACTGCTCCATAATGTCTGTGTCTTGTAGGCCTTCCGTGACCAAGTATCCTTTGAATCTCCTCATGGTTTCTTCCGAAGCGATTCCCTATGCCAAGACCGGCGGGCTTGCTGATGTCGCTGGCGCGTTGCCTCTTGAACTGGCAAAGCTTGGCCATGATGTCATCCTTCTGCTTCCCCGCTATCGTTGCCTGAGTGAGTCAGGGCGATCCTTCCGTCCTGTCTGTCGTCTCCAAGTGCCGACTCCTCAAGGGCCTGTCGACACGCTGATCGAGGAAGATGTCATTTCTGTCGGCGGCGATGGCCGCCACGTCCGCGTATGGACAGTCCGGAACGAGGCCTTCTTTGATCGGCCCGGGTTATACGGAGATCGAGGCGCCGATTATCAGGATAATCTCGACCGGTTTGCATTTTTCTGCCGCGCAACGATTGAGGTGATCGCATATCAACACATTGTGAACCAATGGAAGACCCATCTCCTCCATCTGCATGATTGGCAATCGGCGTTGTGTGCGGTCTACCTCAAGACCATCGACCAAGACCGGCCGGAGGTTCAGGGTGTGCGCACTGTACTGACGCTCCACAATGTAGGGTATCAAGGGGTGTTCCCTGGAGTGAAATTCGAGAAAACCGGGCTACCGCAGTCGCTGTTTACGCCTGCGGGGCTTGAGTACTACGGTTCTATGAATTTGCTCAAGGGGGGAATCGTCTTTGCCGATTATGTGACGACGGTCAGCCCGACCTATGCGCGAGAAATTCTCACGCCCGAATGTGGCTTTGGGCTAGAGGGTGTATTGCGCAACCGTGCGGACCAACTTCTGGGCATTTTGAACGGGATCGACATCGATCGATGGAACCCGGAAACTGATCCCTATCTTCCAGCAAATTACGCAGTGACCGATCGCTCGGGGAAACTGCTCTGTAAGAAGGCGCTCCAACAAGAGTTCCATTTTCCTAAAACATCGATTCCGCTGCTTGGCGTGATTGCACGGCTGACGTCGCAGAAGGGGCTAGATCTTGTGGCGGCCATAATTCCACAATTAATGGCTATGGATTTGCAATTGGTGATCTTGGGAACCGGTGAGCCAGAGCTCGAAGCTACATTTCAGGCGCTTCAGGCGCGCTATCCACATCGCATGGGACTTCGTCTTGGCTTTGACGAAGGTCTTGCGCATCGCATCGAAGGTGGGGCAGATGTATTTGTGATGCCTTCACGCTATGAGCCTTGCGGATTGAGTCAGCTCTATAGCCTTCGTTACGGAACTGTTCCCGTTGTGAGAAAGACGGGTGGGTTGGCAGATACGGTTGTGCCATTGACTCTCCGGGCTCAGCAGGCTGGGCATGCAACAGGGTTCCACGTTGAAGAGGATACGGCAAGCGCTCTTCTGTCAGTATTGAGTCGAGCTGTGGCGATATATCAGGACCGATCGATGTGGGAGCAATTAGTTGAGGTAGGGATGAGTACGGATGTGTCCTGGGCTCGCTCGGCGAATGCCTACGATCGCCTGTTTGTGTCGTTGGTCAGATAGGGCTGACGCACGGGGGCGTAGGGGGAAATAGTTGGGGCAGCGAATGAGCCGATTAGGGAAGGTTGAGTGTAACCTCAACGAGGTTCGTCTCAAGCTCAGAAAGCAGGATCTTCGCCTGTAGGGTGTAGTAGGCGTACTCGGCTTGTGGCTGGTAGTTCAGGACGTTCCTGAGAAGGTCTTTGGCGACATCAAGTTTTCCTGCTTCCACGGCGGCAGAGCCAGCCCGTAAAGAACAGGCTGCAGCCATTGCTTTTACATCTACCGCAAATCTGGCCGCAGGAGCAGAGACGAACTTCTCAAGCTTCCCCGGCAGGGGAAGAACGAAAGACTCTTGAGCCAGCGAGTGGTTCGCCGCGCTTGTTAACGCGAGCGCATCCTCCCTCAATTGGTCGATGCCGGTACTGTTTTGGCAGCGGGAGTAGGTGCCCCAGAGGCTCATGAAGCTTCCGTTATCGATGACGGAAGCTTTTACCGGTTGGCCAGTCTGACAGCCGGCTATTACGATTAAGAGGCTTGCGAGTATTAGCTGAATCGTTTTCATGCTACCCCTGGTGGTTGTCCTAATCTATTCCGCTGCTTTCAACGTTTCACGCTATAGGAACAATGCAATCGATAGGCCAAGGACGTTCACTGCAAGTTATTGATTTTATTTATAAAAATGTGATTCGTGAAACGTTAGTATGTGTTGAAGATAGCGCACTGTGTGATTTTAGTTGCAGGTCACTGTGGCAGATTACGAATTGAAGATATGAACGAGGATGCCTGTCCTAGTCGTGGAGTTCGTTTTTCTCATGATGTGTTTGATGTGTTCTTTCACTGTCTGCTCAGTAATCTGAAGCGCGTTCGCGATTTCTTTATTGGTCCAGCCCTTTGCCAGGTGCTCAATGACAGATTGCTCGCGATTGGTCAATTGAAACTTTTCCTTGGCCTGATCGGTATTGAGCTGTTGCCGCCTTGCTAGCTCCTCTAAGGTGACCACGAGTCTCGCATATTGGACCCCACCTCGATCCGGGAGGCCAAATCCCCGCAACAGAATTGGTTGCTCAGGATTACCTGCAACACGTTTGATCTCGAATTGTTCCCAGTCCTTTGCCTCGGTACGAACATGGAGGGCCTTGATAATTTCCCCGCAGAGTTCTGTCAGTGCCGTAGGCAAGACTCCATGGGCAGACTTCAGGCTCCCTCCACCATGTTCAGCTGCATTGATCTGTTTTGACAATTCCGAGGCTTGCCGATTCATATGGAGGAGTTGCATAGACGCAGAGAGGACAACAATCCCTGCGCCTGCCCGTTGATCGGCAAGAGTGTCTGTCGGGTCTACGGGCAGTGAGGAATCACTCATGGAGGAGGGATGCTTTCGCGGTTATTTCAAGAACAATGCTAGACAATCCAATGCTTTCTGTTAAGGTAGCACACAGACATCAAGAACGTAAGTTTAGAATGGAAATAGTACCTAACCCTTTAGGGGGAGTCAACACCCACCTTTTGAGAGGCGAGTCCTACATCGTCGGTATTGTCCCTCACTCGATGCCTTCCTATACTCTCCCTACAGAGTTAAGGCGTTCGGATAAACCGTGAGGGTATCTGGCGTTGTTCAGTAGAAAGAGCAAGATGAGCAAGGCTCTTTTTTCGAGGAATCTGATTGAGTGTTGGTGTGAGATTTTTTGAATCAATTAATCTCGTAGGGGGGATACTGTGGGACAGAACGAGTGGGAATGGCCAATCGCGACAGATTTTCAGAAACATCACGAACGAGCGGCGCTCTTGCGTCCCATCCCCTACGAGATGACTGCTCCGGTGAACGATCCATTGGCGGTTGCTCACAGGGGGAAAGCGCTGTCGGTCAATATTAGCAGCGGAGGCATGCTGATTTTGATGGATCAAGCCCCAGCGATCGAACAGGTGATGAAGGTCTATGTGCCGACACCGATCACTGCGGCAGAGACTCCGACCCTCGCGGAGGTGCGGTGGACGAGGAAATTACCGTTTGGCCAAAATAGTGGCGTGGGTCCCTATTTCGTCGGTCTCAAGTTCATGTTCTAAGTCCGAGTTTCCGATGTGTGTTTGTTAGGGGAGTTTCTTGCACCTTATGCGCGAAAAGGTATGATTGAGTCGGTTCATCACATGAGGGTTGCCATGAGCATGATGATACGTATTTTTGCGATCACGGGCATTATAGTAGCGATGACTGCGCCAATGGCATGGGCACAATCGAAACCGTCCACAGTGAGCCCGCTCCACGAGTCGGCACAGGAGAAATCGTCTCTTATCGTGACGACAGACTATATTCTTGGACCGGAAGACGTATTGGAAATTACGGTATGGCGAAATGTCGATCTTTCAAAAACCGTGACTGTACGTCCTGACGGAAGAATTTCTCTTCCGCTTATCGGCGATGTATCCGCAGTTGGGAAAACGACAGTCCAATTAGCTGATGAAATTTCTGGGAAGTTGAAGGAATACAAGGAGAACCCGCAAGTAACCATCCTTGTGAAAGAAGTAAATAGCTATGCGATTTATGTTCTCGGAGAAGTGGCACACCCGGGTAAGTTTCCTCTGAAGAGCAAGACCACCTTGCTGCAGGCAGTCACAGTTGCCGGAGGTTTTACGTCTACAGCAGCGAGAAATAAGATCGTCGTATTTCGCTTTGCAAAGGATGGTGCGGGCCAAATTAAGATAAAGGCAAGTTATGATGACATTGTCTTACGAGAAGGTTCTAATCAAAACATTGAGCTGAAACCGGGTGACCAAATCGTCGTGCCCTCGGAAACGATGGTGCTCGTACCATGAATGCGTAGGGGAGAAACGGAATGTTGTCTGTTGGGTGCTTTGATTTTGCGAGAAAGACTTTCTGCATGTATGTGATGGCGGGGATTGCGCTTATGCTTGTGGCTGCATGCGCGGAGGTCCCGCGGGAAGCGTTGGAGGAAATTGGTCGACCTCTTCCAAAGGATTTTCTTCTTGGGCCTGAGGATGTCGTGGAGGTGACGGTCTGGAGAAATCAGGATTTGTCTCGGACGGTAGTGGTACGGCCAGATGGAATGATTTCTCTCCCGCTGATTGGAGATGTGCAGGCAAGTGGTCTGACAGCATCAGGAGTAAGCGAGAAAATATCCAAGCGACTCTCTGAGTACAAAGAAAATCCGTCCGTGTCCGTCAGCGTGAAGGAAATTAACAGCTATTCTATTTTTGTTGTTGGAGAGTTTGTCCGTCCAGGAAAGTATTCGCTGAAGTCCTATACCACCGTCCTCCAGGCCGTATCACTGGCCGGAGGGTTTAATCAATATGCCTCGAAAAATAGGATGGCAGTGATGAGGACCATCCGCCATGGGGCGGCGGACGAGCGCCAAGTGCGTATTCCCGTTCGTTATGACGACCTGGTAATGGGGAAAGGTGAAGTGGGCAATTTCAGGCTGTTGTCAGGGGATACCATTGTCGTGCCCTAGAGTTTTTGTGCATATGGTTGCCCTGTCGCGTTGGTTGGTCGTGGTCTTGGCCATGCTCTTTGTTGTGGTATTGGCGAATACCCTACAGGCACAAACACGAAGTGACGGAAGCGGACAGGCGTCAGGGACGTTACAAGATGCTTTGAGGCCGGCGACCACACCCATAGGTGCACTTTCGAGTGCACCTCCGGGGGGAGTTCCGCAGGGGGTTGTTCCATACGTGTCCGTCGCTGAACGATACGATGATAATATCTTGTTCACCCCGACCAATAAGCAGCAAGATTTTGTGACGAATATTGCTGCCGGTGCTCGCATGAGCTATCGAAATGATATGGTCGATACAACGTTACGCGGAGGTCTTACCTCCGAAGTATATGCGCGTAATCCTGGGCTGAACTATGTCGGGACCAATGCATCTCTCAATGCGGTATTGGATAAAGCTGTAGGGAGAGTAGTCCGAGGCTTGGGACTCAGCATAAGTGATACGGTGATTTATACTCCTAAGCCACAGGCATGGCTTACGCCGGAGGTGACGGAAAGTAGCTTTATCAGTGGAATTCAGGCTTATCGAAACAATACGCTTACAAATGTGACTAATCTACTGAGCACGTATGCGCTCACTCCGTCGGATCTGATTAAGGCTTCCTACTCGTATCAGATGCTCAGGTTTTACAATACCCAAGGCGCAGTTACCGGCGCTGTCGGCGGGCTGTTCAATACGGACGTTCACACTTTCCTGGCAGGGCTGGACCATCAGATCAACCCTTCGAACACGCTAGGGGGTTCCTATCAGCATCAACAGATGTCATTCCAGCTTAATACTGGTGGCCCGTCTTCCGGTGTGGTTGTCGACGGAGCCATGGCAACATGGAAATCATGGATAACTCGTGAGTGGACTGCGACGGTTTCTCCCGGCATTTCTCTTTTGTCCAGCGTTCCAGGAGCGCCTCAATGGACGATGCTGGCAAGCTTGGAATGGCGGACTCCGATGATAACCACTGTAACGTCCTATGCCAGATCCATTCTCCCTGCGTTCTTTCAGACTGGATCAGCCATGATATCCGATAGTGTGGCCCTGTCCATTTTTCATAGTCTTACCAGCCAGTGGAGCGTAGGCGCTCAGGGAAACTATGCGCGTAGTAGCACTCTTGGGGCAGAGAGTGGGAACCTCCAGTTCGATTCTTATGGTGGAAGGAGCTTCGTGAATTACGTTTTCTATCCGGGTTTGATCGCGAGCGGGACCCTTACGTGGGATCGCTTTACCTTCGGCGCAGCAAATTCTGTCAATCAGGTGGTGAGTCGGCAGACAGCCGTGCTGTCTCTTACAGCAGAATGGAATTAACGATGAACTCGTCGACCGAACTTGGCTTTCAAGACTACCTCGGGATAGTCCGTCGCAGGAAATGGCTGATTGCTTCGATTGCAACAGTTTCAATGGTCATTGCCGTAGTCCTCTGTTTTGTCCTTCCCAAGAGTTTCCGCTCGACGACGATGGTTCTCGTTGAGAGCCAGAAAATACCTGAGAGTTATGTGAAGTCTGGGGTCGAGGGTACTCTTGAAGGACGCATGAATTCCATTCAGCAAGTTGTTCTGAGTCGATCGTTATTAAGTCAGATTGCGCAAGAGTTTAACTTGTTCCAGCCCGATGCGTCTCCCGAGCAACGGGAGTCCGTAGTAAGCGGTATGCGAAAAAGTACAAGAGTGATTACGGCTGAGACCGGACACCTGAAGGGGAAAAACACCATAGAGGCGTTTTCTATATCGTTTGCTCACGAAGATCCGAATATTGCGATGAGAGTAACGGAGAGGCTTGCCTCGCAATTCATTGAGCAAAACGTAAAGATTCGCGAGCAAATGCTTGAGGGGGCTTCGGGTTTTCTTGAGCAGGAGTTGCATCTAGCGGAAGCTAAACTTGAAGATCAGGAGCGGCTGATCAGTGATTTTAAGAGCAAGTATATGGGTGAATTGCCTCAACAAATGGAGGCGAATCTCAGAAGCTTAGACCGGCTCCAAATGGACGTGAACTCGACGCGTGAAAATATTCAAACTGCTATCAATCGGATCACGATTCTCGAAAAGCAAGTCAACGAGTCAGCTAGTAGTGCGAGAACTCAGGGGGCGACGGAGGCGGCATCTTCAACTCAGGGGCGAGGTGGCGATCCGCTCATCGCACGACTCGCGGAGTTGGAACGTGCTCTCACTTCGCTTTCGGCCGAGTATCGTGAGACCTATCCGGATATCGTGCAGACCCGTCAAGAAATTGAGGCGGTAAAGGACCAATTGGCCACTAAGTATGGAGTCTCGAAGGACGAAGTTAAGGCTGGGTCGGCCAAGTTGATAGATCCGATGCTTCGAGACCAGATGCGGCAGCGAGATGAAGCGAAAAATGAACTGGAGGTTCTGAAGGAACGGCTCCGCCGTTTAGTCGAGCAGGTCAAGCAGTATGAAGGCCGGGTGGAACGGGTGCCTGCTCGAGAGCAAGAGCTCATGATCTTGATTCGTGACTATGACAATATGCAAAAGAATTATCAATCGTTGCTCGACAAGAGATTGAACGCTCGGCTTGCAGAGAACTTGGAAAAACGCCAAAAGGGAGAACAGTTTCGTATCCTTGATCCCGCCAATCTCCCTGCCACTCCTGAATCACCCAATCCCCTGCTTATCCTTCTCGGCGGGTTGGTTGTTGGGTTTGGGGTTGGTTTTGGATCTGCGTTTGGAGTTGAGGTGCTGCGACCATCATTTAGACGACCGGAGGAAGCGGAAAGTCTATTGGGCCTCCCCATACTCGCGGGGATTCCATCCTTTAGCACATTGCCAGGTGCCAAGTGGAGCATGCCGGTTTCTCCCACACTTTCTGGGCCGATCTCCCAATCTGAGAGAAATAAAAAAACTCCCCTGCTTTCCTATGGGAAGGAAGTTCGAAATGGATCTTCCTCGACCGCATTAACAAAAGGTGTTCCCGCTCAGGAAGAGGCCTCATGGAATCTCATTTCCAAGTGGTGGCCAAACTCTATGATCGCGGAACAATATCGGGTCGCGGCAACACGGTTGGCACTGATGTCAACGGGGCAGAAACAGTCAGTCGCCTTAATTACCAGTTCTGTAATGGGAGAAGGCAAGAGCTCCACAGCCATAAATCTTGGGCATATTTTTGCGCAGGGCTTGGATAAGCGGACGCTTATCATTGACTGTGACCTTAAACGACCTGCGGTGAGCAAGTATTTAGCAATGCCTTCTGGGCCGGGTTTAGCTGACTATTGGGCTGGTACCCACACTATTGACGAATGTCTTCATAAGATGGGAGACATTCCGCTCTGGGTGTTGCCCGCAGGGACTCGGAGTGAAAAAGTCATCGAGTTATCGAAGGTTCGTCAGCTCGAGCAATTGCTCGATGAGATACGCCCTCGGTTTGATCAAATTATTCTTGATGCTCCGCCCGTGTTCCCATTGGCAGATCTCAACTTCCTTTCACGCATGGCTGATGTGATGGTGTTTGTGATTCTAGCGGGTAAAACGAGTCGTGATGTGGTGGAGAAGGCGCTGAAAGCTCTGCGTCCTCAATGCCAGGTTGGGATTATACTTGCCGGGATTGAATCGATGAGCATCCCATCCTACCAATGCCATTACGATGATCAAGTTGGCAGTCGGTATGTCGAGGGAAAGTAGAGATGGAGAAAGTTGCTGCTGTGATCATTCCTAGTTTGAGGGAGATGCCTGGTCCTAAGCGAAGGCCATACAGCCTTAAGCGACGCGTGGTTATCCTTGGTTGTGGCCAGCTCGCATCCGAAGTGTATCATATCCTTGTGACAAAGCGCCGCATGACTATGGAAGTGGTCGGATTCATTGATCGAGAGCCGTCGCAAACAAGTTCTCACTTAGGGAGTCCTCAGATCATTGGTACGTATGAGAACCTCTGTGAGGTAGTTGAGAAATTTCAGGTTCATACTATTGCGGTGTGCGTAGAAGATCGACGGTCGGTTCTTCCTGTTCAAGCCCTGCTCGATTGCAAAACCATCGGTATCAAGGTGATTGACGGGCATCAAATGTATGAGGAGGAGTCAGGGCGTCTATCAATCGACCAGCTTCGACCGAGTGCGCTCATCTTCTCAACAGGATTTCAGCGGCGAGTCTTAACAATGGGGTTGAAGAGGGCTGTAGAGGTGATGCTCTCGGCCATTGGCATGGTGCTACTGCTGCCACTGTGTGTTTTGATTGGCCTTCTTATCAAAATGGATTCGCCTGGCCCTGTTTTTTATAGGCAGATGCGTGTCGGGCTGCGCGGTCAGCCATATATGATTTGGAAATTTCGCTCGATGTATAGCGACGCAGAAAAGAGTGGACCTCGATGGGCGGAAAAACAGGACCCTCGAATATCTCGTGTTGGACGTATACTCAGGAAGCTGAGGATCGATGAGCTGCCACAGCTCTATAACGTGTTAAGGGGAGAGATGAGCTTGGTTGGCCCACGTCCTGAGCGGCCGGTGTTTGTCGATGAACTCAGGAAGAAAATCCCCTACTACGATATTCGGCACACGGTTCGACCTGGGGTGACGGGATGGGCACAGACACAATTTCGCTATGGATCGACTGCTGAGGATGCACATACCAAGCTTCAATACGATTTGTACTATGTGAAGAACATGACCCTAGCCTTGGATTTTCGAATACTGACTGAAACGGCCAGAGTTGTTCTGCTTGGGGAAGGGGCCCGTTAGGAACAATGAAGCCGCAAGCAAGTCGGGTACATGCGCTCTCATTTGATGTAGAAGAGCATTTCCAAGTCGCTGCCTTTTGGTCGACGATGAGGAGACGTCAGTGGGACAGCTATGAGAGCCGGGTGGAGCGGAATGTCGAGAAAATTCTCTCAATCCTCTCGGCTCAGGGGATTCATGCAACATTTTTTGTGCTTGGATGGGTTGCCCAAAAACATCCTGAGCTTGTGAGGACCATCGCGAGTTATGGCCATGAGATAGCCTCACATGGTTTCGGACATGAGTTGATTACCTCCCAGACGCCGGGGCTATTTCGGGAAGATGTCCGAAACAGCAAAGACATTCTCGAGAATATTATTGGTGGGCCGGTCCACGGCTACCGGGCCCCGTCTTTTACCATTACACCGGAAACGAAGTGGGCGTTGCCTATACTGGTTGAGGAAGGGTATGTCTATGACTCAAGTATCTTTCCCATCCAACATGACCGCTATGGGATGCCTGGAGCCAACCCCTGGTGCCATCTCTTAGAGACCCCTGCTGGTGCTCTATGGGAAGTTCCTCCTTCGACATTGCGAATGGGACCAATTCGTCTTCCGATCGCAGGCGGAGGGTATTTTCGGTTGTATCCGTATCAGATTTTGCATAATTTGCTCACGCGTGCTGCAACGGATGGGCAGCCACTCGTCATGTATTTCCACCCGTGGGAGCTTGATCCAGATCAGCCGAGGATGGAAGGGTCTTTGGTGTCGAAGTTTCGGCATTACTTGAATCTTCGAAAAACGGAAGCTCGATTGCAACAATTGGTGAAGGACTTTAGATTCGCGTCGATACGAGAAGCCGTTGACACAGTTGGTGTGGCCTGCGCTGACAGGGAACGAGTTCTTGGGTTCGCGGCAGCTGGTAGCGCCCCTTGCCTTGCGGAGAAGACCCTCAATGGTTGAGCCTGTGCAGGCGCATGGCATATGGTGCGTATGTAACCGCATCAAGAATATGCAGTGGAGTTCAAATCTCTCATAGGCCGAAGTAGAGGCTCTTTGTCCACGGATCAGAGAAAAGAAGCATGTTAGACGAAAGATGCGGTGGTTGTAACGCTGTTATTCCCCGGTTATCTCTTCGTCAGGTTCTGTCTCTCGCGGTCACGCCTCGTCATGTATGCCACAGGTGTGCGGAATCTTGTTGCATTCTGGCATACGCCGGCCACTGTTTAGCGCAATATTATTGACGGCATCCGTGAACAACTGCAGGATGGGGTTGCCGATCTCACGGCTTCCAGCGGCACTGTGGAGAGGTGTGTCGTATTCAAGAAGATCCACTCTCTGGGCTAGAAGCAGTGTTCGAACAGGAGATGAATGGACAGCAACGAGCCATGCTTTTATTGACAATCCTGACTTGCCAAATGTGAATTGTTCTAGATCTGAATTCAGTTATCAATCTGTAATTTTCAGGTAAGATTAACCGGGATGGGCGTTCACCTGGTTCTCCTGGATGGAAGTGTGTATTACCGGAATTCACCGGAGTTCCAGAGCCCATTCCTTTCTAAATCTTCAGGCTTTAAGCCCACGGGCTTGTGGCCAAGAGCCAAGGGGGAAAGGCATAAGTTTTTGAAGAATCGTTCCTGGTCTATGTGCCGGGAATGTGGCAGCTCATCCAGCTTCTCTCATTCCTGCGGTATTGCTGGTTCCAAGAAGAATGCAGGCAAGACTGTAGGGTTCTCGTGGTGAATTTGTCCTTCCGATAAACCTGAGATCTCTCTATGTGTGGCATTGCAGGAATTGTAAAGTACCCCAACGCTGCCGTTGAGAAGCCGTTGCTCCAACGGATGATCGGCTTGGTGAATCATCGGGGGCCGGATGCGGCAGGATTCCACCTGTCTGGACCCGTGGGGCTCGCTCACGCGAGGCTCAGCATTATTGACGTCGGCGGTGGGCATCAGCCGATGCATAACGAGGATAAGACCGTATGGATCACCTTCAACGGTGAAATTTTCAATTATGTCGAATTGCGCGAAGATCTCATCAAAAAGGGGCATCGGTTCCAAACGCAGTCGGATACAGAAGTCATTGTGCATCTGTATGAAGAGAAGGGCGAAGAGTGCGTTCATGATCTGAATGGGCAGTGGGCCTTTGCCATTTGGGACTCCAGACGCGAGCGGTTATTTCTCTCGCGCGATCGGTTGGGGGTTCGTCCGCTCTTCTATGCACAGACTCCTGAAGGGTTTGTGTTTGGATCTGAAATCAAGTCCTTGCTGGTCGTTCCCTCCGTGTCTCGAGCAATTGATCGGCAGGCCTTGGATGAATTGTTCACTTTTTGGGTAACCCTCCCGCCTCGAACAATTTTCGAAGGGGTGTCAGAGCTTCCTCCCGGACATTCAATAATTCTTGAGCATGGCGATCTTCAGATCAAACCGTATTGGACCCTCGACTACAATCCTTCGAAAGAGTTGATGCAGGAAGAAGAAGCGAGAGAGGGTCTGTTTGAGCTGCTTCTCGACGCTGTTCGGATTCGTTTACGGGCGGATGTGCCTGTCGGCGCCTATCTGAGCGGTGGGCTTGATTCAACGGTGATCGCCGCACTGGTGAAGAAGCTTGGGACGACGCATCTAAAAACATTCTCCATCGCATTTGAAGATAAAGAGTTTGACGAAAGTAGTTTTCAAAACGAGGCGAGCCAGTTTCTCGGGACAGATCACCAAGGCGTTCTCTGTTCATCCCAGGATATCGGTCGAGTATTTCCAGAAGTGATTTGGCATACCGAGAAACCTGTCCTGCGGACGGCTCCCGCCCCTCTATTTCTGTTATCTAAGCTGGTGCGAGAGCAGGGGTATAAAGTTGTGCTCACAGGAGAGGGCTCAGATGAAATCCTGGGAGGGTACGACATTTTCAAGGAAGCGAAGATCCGGCGATTCTGGGCGAAATACCCGGACTCAAAGTTTCGGCCGATGCTTCTGAGGCGCCTCTATCCCTATATGAAAAATATCCAGTCCCAGTCCGACGCCTATCTGCGCGCATTCTTCCATGTGAGAAAAGAAGACGTCGAGAGCCCGTTTTTTTCTCACTTGCCTCGTTGGGACATGACCTCGAAGCTCAAAGTTTTCTATTCCAAGGCAACAGCGGACAGCCTCAAGAGCTGTAATGCGATGCATACGATTGAAGGTTTGTTGCCAAGCCGATATGGGCAGTGGGATCATTTTTCGCAATCGCAATATCTGGAAGCGGCCCATCTCCTTCCGGGGTATATTCTCTCTTCTCAAGGAGATCGGATGGCGATGGCCCATTCCATTGAAGGCCGGTTCCCCTTCCTTGACTACCGGGTCGTGGAATTTGCGTCGAGACTTTCTCCGCAGCTCAAGATGAAAGTTTTGAACGAGAAATATCTGTTGAAGGCAGCCATCGGAGACATGATTCCACGTTCGATCAGAAACAGACATAAGCAGCCGTACCGTGCGCCTGATAGCCAGAGTTTTCTTGCCGACGGGAAGGAGGGCAAGCTCTTTGAGTATGTCGAAGAGCTGCTTGCTCCTCGCGCCATTCAGGAGGGAGGTGTGTTTGATGCAGGGGCGGTTGGAAAGCTATTGGAGAAGGCAAGGCAGGGTCAGATTGTAAGCATGAAGGATAATATGGCGTTGGTTGGAGTCCTCTCGACTCAGGTGGTCATAGACCGGTTTATTAAGAACTTTCCAAGGAGTGTGTGACATGTCATCGATTGAGACAGAGCTGCGAAAGTATATTCTTGACAAATTGCTGTTTGGACGGACAGAGGTGGCGCTGAGCGGCGATGCCTCATTCCTAGAGTCCGGTATTATCGATTCGACGGGGGTCTTGGAGTTGGTCTCCTTCTTGGAAGAGCAATTTCAAGTCAAGGTTGAAGACGAAGACCTCATTCCGGCGAATCTAGATTCAATCAATGCCATTACTCGCTACGTAGAGAAGAAGCGGAAATAATCGTCATGCGAGTCGAGGGCTTTCTTCGCATTGGCTCTGGCCGACTTCCTGCACATCGAGCGCTGATTGCAGGCTTGAAGAGTCTCGAAGATGGTGGGGATCGTACCCCAATTGATGCCTATAGCATAAATGCGCGTCGAAGCGTCGTCGCTCGCTCCCAATAGGCCACGCAAGAGCGGAAGATGGTATCGCTGGTTCATTTTGGCCTCTGCAACTTAGTCTGTTGAATAGCATGGGGAGGGTATGCGCGTAGAGACTGTTATTGCTCAAACGATGGATTCCTGGCCTCACAAGGTCGCCGTTGTTTATAAGGGCCGACAATGGACCTATGGCGGATTGCGAGATCTTGTCGCGACGGTGAAGAGCCGGTTGAGCGACGGCGGATTTATAGAAGGAGATCGGGCGATCCTCTGGATGGAGAATTCGCCTGACTATATCGCCGCATATCTTGCTGTGCTTCAGGCCGGTGGTGTTGTGGTAGCGATCCATCCCCAGGTTCCGGTCGCAGAGGTCGCTCGTATTATTCGCCATGTTGGTGCAACAGGGCTGATCGCCTCTTCGGCAGTCAAGCATTGGACCATTGACGATGTGAATTCGGTCGGCCTGCGATTTATTGTGAAGGACGACCAGGTCATTGCCTGTCGTCACGGAGAGTCGACCATCAAGAGTCCGGCGGACCTCGCACAAATTATTTATACATCCGGGTCGACAGGCCAGCCGAAGGGCGTGATGCTAACGCACCGGAATTTGATGGCCAATACGAAGTCGATTCTTGAGTATCTGCAACTTACGTCGGACGACTCGGCGATGGCCGTTCTTCCATTCATGTATGCCTATGGCAATTCAGTCATGCTCACGCACCTCTTTGTCGGTGGAACGCTCGTGATCGAAAACAGCTTTCTCTATCCTCACGTCATTCTGGAAAGTATGATGCGGGAGAAAGTCACCGGGTTTTCCGGTGTGGGCACCACCTATGCCATCATGCTCAACCACTCGAGTCTGAAATCATATTCGTTCCCTGCACTTCGGTATTTGACGCACGCGGGCGGTCCAATGCCGTCAGAACTGTTGATTCGCGTACGATCGGTGTTTTCGGGGGCGCGTTTGTTTATCATGTATGGCCAAACTGAAGCATCTGCACGGTTGACCTATCTCCCTCCCGACCTGTTGGATGTGAAAAAGGGATCAGCCGGCCGCGCAATTCCCGGTGTGACTCTAAAGATCGTCAAAGAGGGAGGCGCGGAGGCACGTGTCGGAGAAGTCGGTGAAGTGTATGCTTCGGGGGATAACATCATGCAAGGGTATTGGCAAGATCCTCATACCACGGCTGATGCGCTCCGAGATGGATGGCTTCGCACAGGTGATCTGGGACGATTAGACGAGGATGGCTATCTGACGATCGAAGGCCGCAATAGCGAGATGATCAAGTCCGGTGCCTATCGGATCAGTCCTGTGGAGATTGAAGAAGTGCTCTTGCAGCATCCTCAAGTTCACGAGGCCGGAGTGGTCGGCGTCGACGATCCGATTTTAGGGCAGAAAATTTGCGCGGTCGTGACACTGAAACCCGCAGGCTGTGCGACCGACCAAGAGCTTCTCGCGCATTGTGCTCAGGGGTTAGTGCAATACAAACGGCCCAAATCGATTATTGTGGTCGATGCGCTGCCCAAGTCTCCTTCCGGTAAGGTGTTGCGGCAGAATCTTCGCGAAATCAGCTTGCGCGCGGTTCAATCATCGGCGCCTGTTACGTCCTAGCTCGTGTCCGTTGCACGAGCCGCGAGCATTTCATGGGACTCTGTGCCGAAAGAGATTTGAGAGGGATTAGAAATGGCATGACGCGGTTACCTGCTGAAGTGGGTAAGTGTCTGCACTGGATGACAACGGAATGTTGGGGGAGGGTTACGATGAAGAAAGAGTCAGGGATATTCTCGGCGGATCAGTTGAAGCTTGATGTCAGCAAAGAGGCGGACCGAATCGGTGTGTTCATGCGGGAGGGCGTGTTCAAACAGCTCAAGCGAAAAGGAGTGGTGGTCGGACTCTCCGGAGGCATCGACAGCAGCGCTGTCGCCGCCCTTTCGGTTCATGCCTTGGGGGCCGATCGAGTTGTGGGAATATTCATGCCGGAATCGGACTCTTCAGACGATAGCCTGCGCTTAGGGCAGCTACTGGCCAAAAAGCTTGGGATTCGAACGTTCAAGGAAGATATCTCCGGCATTCTACAGGGGGCTGAATGTTATCGGCGACGTGACGAGGCAATCAAGGCTGTCGTCCCGCAATACCATGCAGGGTATAAATCCAAGCTGGTGCTCTCCTCTCTCGATAGTTCGGAGTTCAGGATCTCGTACGTGGTGGTCCAGGACCCTGAGGGCAAGCAGACGAAGGTGCGGCTGACGGCCGATGCATTTTTGGCGCTTGTTGCGGCTACGAATTTCAAGCAGCGGACAAGAAAGATGATGGAGTACTACTACGCCGACCGGTTCCTCTATGCGGTTGGAGGAACGCCTAATCGGCTTGAATACGATCAGGGATTTTTCGTGAAAAATGGCGATGGCTCCGCAGATATCAAACCCATCGCGCATTTATATAAGTCGCAGGTGTATCAGATCGCTCGATTCCTTGGGGTCCCAGAAGAAATTCTCAACCGCCCCCCGACAACCGACACCTATTCATTGGCACAGTCCCAAGAGGAATTCTATTTCTCGCTGCCCTACGACAAGATGGATCTCTGTCTCTACGCAAAGGACCGGCAGATTCCGGCAGAGACCGTGGCCGTGGCGGCAGGGTTGACGGCTGCGCAGGTTGATCGGGTCTATCGCGACATCGATGCGAAGCGTGCCGTTGCGCGATATCTACACATGGAGCCGTTATTGATTGAAGCGGTCGGCGACGTTGGAACGCCCTCCTAGGTTTTTTGTGGGACATGGCCTGATCACTGAGGCCGGTGCTTCTCAGGTTTGGGGCCGTTGAAAATTCTGTTTCAGAGTGCACCGCAGCCGCACTCTTGGGGGCAGATGTCACGAGCGTTCGCTCTCGCCTCGATGGCCGGTTAGGGGAAGGGCTGGCTTTGGCGATGATCACAGTGTTTGCGCCAAAGCCCGCGCCCTTGAGGATATCTTTCTGATTCGGCCGACCGAATTGCACAATTTGGAATAGCAGGTGATACCGGAGATGGGGCTGAAGTCCGACCGATCCCTAGCGCCCTCTTGGGATGGGCTCGCACGGATGAGAATTTGTTTCGGCCATCAATCGGTTGGCGCGGACATCATGAAGGCGCTTTCGACGCTGACTGGCAACCATCTTGAGGTGATTGAAGCCAACGATGCAGAGTCGCTACGACGACCCGTGTTTGCCCATTTTCGAGTAGGGCAGAACCGCGACCCGTTCTCAAAACTTCAGGCCTTTGCGCAGGTGATTGAATCAGGGGTGGGGGAGCGTGTGGACGTCGCCTTGTTTAAGCTCTGTTACGTGGATATTACCGCCAATACCGATATCGATACCTTGTTTTTGAATTATCAGAGTACGATGGATTTGCTCGGGGATAAATATCCCAAGATTGTCTTTTTCCATGTCACGGTGCCACTCATATGTATCGGGGGCGGGATCATGGACTGGTTGCGAGAGAAAGCTGGATGCGTCAATCGCCAGCGGGGGGACCAAGCCAGGCGCCATGCATATAATCAGATGCTCCGGGGTGCCTACGGGAGTTCCGGACGCCTGTTCGATCTTGCCGAAATGGAAGCGACGTTTCCTGACGGGACACCGTCATGGTTTCTCCATCACGGCGATCCCGTTCCGATGCTGGTGCCGGAGTATACAAACGATGGGGGCCACTTGACCCACGCAGCTGCTGAACGTACGGCCCGTCGATTGCTGTCATGTCTGACTGCTGTAGAGCGTTGCCAGTCGACCTAACGTAGGGCCTAGAGCGACCGAGAGGGATATTCGTGATGCAAATTATTCAGTGTGATGAGAGTTACGAAAAGGCTTGGGACGAGTTTGTGTGCAGTCAGGAGCATGCGTCGTTCTATCATTTATTCGGCTGGAAAGCGGTGAATGAGTCTTGTTTTGGACATCAGACATTTTATTTGGCAGCGGTCGATGCGGGACGGATTCGTGGCGTGTTTCCCCTCGTCTATTTGAAAGGCCGAGTATTCGGGAAAATTCTCTGTTCGCTTCCGTTTCTGAATTATGGCGGGCCCTGCTCCGACGACCCAGGGGTCGAACTGCGGCTCCTCGATGAAGCAAGAAAGATCGTCGATCAGCACCGAGTCGACTACCTCGAGATCCGTAGTACGAGAAAGCTTGACGGAGACCTTCAGACATCCGAACACAAGGTCAGTATCACGGTGACGCTTGATAACAATCCTGACGTAATCTGGGATGCCTTCAAGACCGGCCATCGCAAGCATATCCGGCAGGCCTACAAGCAAGGTCTGACTGTCCGGTGCGGTGGACCTGAGTTGCTCGATACGTTCTACGATATTCTGAGCGAGAGCTGGAAGAATCTCGGCACTCCCCTCTATCAGAAGCGTTTCTTCGAGTGCGTGATGAAGATCTTTCCCGAACGAGCGAGGATTTTCGTTGTGGACTATGAGGGCGTCCCCGTGTCTGCCGCCTTCAACGGGTATTTTGGCCATACGGTCGAAGGAATGTGGTTGGGGACGCGGCCGGAGTATCGCCAGCTCGAATCGAGCTATGTCCTCTATTGGGAGATGATTAAGGATTCGTGCGAGCGAGGGTATCAACTATTCCACCTTGGACGGTCGACGGTCGATTCGGGAGGGGAGACGTTCAAGAAAAAGTGGAATACGTATCCCACGCAGCTGTACTGGCAGTACATTGTCCGGGACGGTCGTCCGATGCCTCAGCTGAATGTGGGTAATCCAAAGTTTCAATTGGCTATGCGCGTGTGGCGAATGCTCCCCATGCCGATCACCAGCATGCTCGGACCGTTGGTGGCGAGAGAGATTCCGTGAGTGCGGCATTGAATATTTGACGGGGTGTGCGGCGGTTCTTTCCTGGGAAATGGGGTTGAAAGATGCCGGTGTTTCGATTCGTACCGCCAGCGGGAACGCCGATGGGCATTGCCGACATCGCGTGGTGGGCTCGGCATGTGCTGACGGATGACGATACACTCGTACGATTCGAGAAAGAGATTCGCGCGCGCTTCGGGGTCCGGTACTGCGTGTTTGTTTCAACCGGACGAGCCGCGTTGACGCTCGCGCTTCTCGCACTGAAAACGCTGGATGGCGGGCGACGGGATGAAGTGGTTATCCCGTCGTACACCTGTTTCTCGGTCGCATCTTCCGTGGTCAAGGCCGGGTTGAAGGTACGCCTTGCCGATGTCGATCCGGCCACGCTGGATTTTGCTCCTGGTGCACTCGAGACGATCGACGGATCACGGGTGCTGGCGGTCGTCGCCACCAACCTCTATGGCTTGCCAAGCGATCTCCCGGCGATCACACGGTGGGCGAAGGGGCGCGGCGTGTTTGTGGTGGACGATGCGGCTCAGTGTCTCGGGGGATCGATCGACGGTCAAGCATCTGGGACTTGGGGCGACGTGGGCCTTTACAGCCTCGATAAAGGTAAGAATATTACCTCGATCGACGGCGGGATCCTCGTGACGAACTCGGAGAGAATCGCGGCGGCGATTGACGATCAAGTGCGCACCTTGCCGAAGTGTGCGCCGGGTGAATCGCTAATCCATATTGCGAAGCTCCTAGTGTATGCGGCGTTGCTGCACCCTCGGCGATATTGGCTGCCCAATATGCTTCCGTTTCTGGGCCTGGGGACCACTGCCTGTCGCATCGATTATCCTCTAGCGCAGTACGATGGATGGATGGCACCGATGGGCCGCCGTTTCTTCGCTCGCCTGGATGCGATCAACGCCCGGCGCATCGAGAATGCCGGTCGATTGATGAGTGATCTCCCCTGGGGGCCGTACCTCGATCCGATTGTGCCCAACCCACGGGCCGTTCCTGCCTGTCTCCGTTTTCCAATGCTGATTCATCCTCGATATCGAGATGCGGTGGTGGCAGCTCTTTGCGCAAATGGAATCGGCGCGACGGCTTCGTATCCGACTGCGATCAGCGATGTGCTGGAATTACGAGACCATATTCGAGATGGTGAACGGGAAGTCGTGGGAGGACGAGAGGTTGCCCGTCGTATCGTGACCCTCCCGACACATGGATATGTGACGTTGCAGGACCACGAACGGATGGTGCGAAGCGTGACCGCTGTGCTGGGGCCTGGCCGGGGTAAGCACAAGGCACCGTCACCGGAGTTGGAGGCTCGTCTCCTGCCAGGGATTGATTCTGCCGGGCTTGATGAAAAACAGTGGAATGCCCTGATTGCTGGGAGTGAAACGAACACAATATTTCAGACGCATCAATGGACAAAGAGCTGGCTTAAGGCGTTTGGGGACCAGTATGAGCAGATGCTCGTGGCGGTGTCTAATACCGCAGGAGTGGTGGGAGTAGCCCCCTTAGTGGTTCAACGAGGGCTAATCGGGGAACGGCTGGTTCGGTTTATGGGAGATGGCAAGGCGGACTATTGTGACTTTCTTGCGGTGAGTGACAAACCAAGGGTTTTAGAAAAAATTTTCGACGGGATCTTTGCGATGCGTGAACGCTGGGATGTGATCGAGCTGAATAACATCCCAAGCGAATCGTCAACCATCGAGCTGGTTCGGGCCATTTGTCAGCGCACGGGCCAGCGCATCTTGGTGCAAGACCATTTTCAATGCCATAGGTTGCTGATTAGAGGGCACGAGGATGAAGCGCTTAAGATATTCAACAAGGCGGGGTTGCGTAGGCGGCAACACTATTTTGAGCGTAATGGGTCCCTTGCGTTCAAGGACCTGACTGGAACGGCAGTCATTCCGTATCTAGCTGGGTTCTTTGAGCAGCACGTCGCTCGATGGGCAGGCAGCAAGAGTCCTAGTTTATTCCTCAAGGAGCGTAACCGAATATTTTACCGGGATCTCGCCGTTGCCATGGCTGACAAGGAGTGGCTTCTGCTTTCAGTTGTCGAGTTTAATGAGAAGCCCATGGCTATCCATTATGGATTTAATTACAACGGCACGTTGTTGTGGTACAAGCCCTCGTTTGATGTAACGTATGCGAAACATTCGCCCGGCCTTGTCCTGCTTCGGCATTTGCTCGGATATGCGATCGAGCAGCAACGACGGGAATTTGATTTCACGATCGGAGACGAGCCGTTCAAGAGCCGCTTTACCAACAGCACGCGAAAGACGGTGAGCCTGAAGATTTTTCGAGGTTCAGGCCGGTTCCTCCTGGAATCGTTGAAGCAAAAACTGCTATCCGTGGTGAGGGGAATGCCGTGAGTATCAACCGGTCTGCCGAGACCACACCACAAGTGGATGTGAGTGTGATCATCCCGACATACAACCGTGGCCCGCTCCTCATTGAGGCCATTGAAAGTGTGCTTGCCCAGACCTGCCAGAGCGTCGAAGTGATCGTCGTCGATGATGGATCAAGTGATGACACGCTTGAACGTCTTGAGCCGTATCGGCCGAAAATCTCGATTGTCACAACAAATCACGGTGGGGCGCCGCATGCAAGAAATGCGGGGATGAAAGTCGCCAAGGGGAGATATGTGGCGTTCCTGGATTCCGACGATCGGTATCTTCCTCACAAGCTTGCGTTGCAGGTGCAGGTTCTGGATCAGTTCCCCGATGTCGGCTTGGTGTATTCGGAGTTCTCGGGATTCGGTGACGGCATCGCGGAGGAGTATCATCTGAAAACGTATCACGCTCCTGCATTTCGAAACGGCGAAACCTACGACCGGTACTTCGATACATCGTTGTCATTGAAGGAGGCCGGGATCGACTGTCTTTCGTGGTCGGACCGGAGGATCCATTTCGGACATATCTTCAATCAATACCTCAGAGTTCTGTTCGTGTTCACCAATTCGGTACTGGTGCGTCGAAGCGTGCTTGATTCGGTCGGATATCACGATGAAGGCCTGTCCCTATTTGACGGGTACGATTTGGTGCTTCGAATTGCCAAACACAATCGAATCGCATTCGTCGATGTCCCGACCTATCAGCTTCGATATCATGATGGACAAATCTCCACGACAAAGCGGGCAGATGGGCCTGTCGTCTTCATCAGCAAACAGCGGCAATTGCTCCAGATCGTGGAGCGGCATGCGGTTCAGGACGCTGCCTATTATCGAGAGAATAAGATCATGGTTGATGCCACAATGGGAAAGCTTCATCGCGCGCTTGGCGTCGCGCTCATGTGTTATCCCGGACATGAAACGGAAGCGCGAAAAATTTTCGTCGAGGGCCGGCGATATGGTCTGTCAGTGCCGGGGTTCTGGTTCCTGACGTTTTTGCCGAGTTTTTTTCGTCGAGTGGCCATGAAGCTGCAGGAGGTCATCTTGCGAATCGGGAAGAGGGCCTGAATGGTCCTGGCAGAAATTCATCGCGGCCGAGCCATGCTCCGCCAGTTGAAGGAGGATTGGGATCGTCTCGTCGAGCATGGAAATAATCAGCCATCGACCTCCTTCGAATGGACGGCGGCACTCATGGAGTCTCACGTTCAAGAAAGCGATGATCTGGTATTTATCGTCTTGAGGCGTCGCAACACCGTTATCGGAATTGTTCCGTTGGTGTTGCGGCCGATGAAACAGCTGGGGCAGACATTTATCACGGCTTTTCCCGTTTCTGAGCTGTCAAATACGCATAGTGATTTGCTGATCGAAGAGGTGTCAGAACCAGTTTTAACCGCTTTCGTTGATGCGCTCTATTGTCTGGATCTTCGTTGGGACGTGTTTAATATGACACGGCTTTTGGAGGGGGAACCGCTTGGCGAGTTATGGTGCAGAATTTTGCGCCAACGTCGGAAAGCCTTCGAGCTCACGAACGAGCAACCGTCTTTTTTTTTAAGGCTGGATCAAACGTTCGAAGGATACCTCCGGCGGCGATCGAGCAGCTTCCGGAATGCCCTGAAACGAACCGAGCGAAAGCTGATGAGTCATGGGCGTCTAGAAATTCGGAATCAGGGAGATTTTACTGGCATCGATGAAGCCTATCAGGTGCTCCTTTCCATCGAGCAGCGATCGTGGAAACAGACCCATGGCACTTCCATTGCCGCTGTGTCTCGCCAAACGGTCTTCTATCGGTATCTCTGCGAACGGACATTCCAACGGAACTGGCTTCATCTAAGGTTTCTCTTTCTCGACGATCGGCCGATTGCCTACAATCTTGGGCTCATCGTGAACGACACATACTTTTATTTAAAGACGAGTTATGACTACGCAGAGCGGCCGCTGAGTCCTTCTACGTTTCTTCGGGCCAAACTTGTAGAGGAGCTTATCGGGCGGGGAGTAAGGCAGTTCGACTTTCCTGCTGAGCCGTATGAATGGGAGAGTCAGTGGACCGACGAGATGCGCTGGCATCGGTCGCTTACCCTATTTGCCCCTTCTGCCAAGGGTTTTGCGTGCCGTGTGTATCGAAGGGCCAGAGCGTTTCTTCGAGCGAGTGATTGTCATCAGGTGGAGTACGTCAATCCCCGGGACACCAAGTCTCAGATTTCATAGAATTGGGCGGCTCCGTCAGTATGGATTGGTATGGTTACGAAGTGGATGTGCTCACTCGGGTTGACGACATGCGAAGCATGGCGGCTGCCTGGGATGTCCTTGCCGAGCGATTTGGCAGTCCTCTCCTGGGCGCGGACTGGTTTCTCGCCTGTGCGATGACTCTGTGCGCCGAATCCGATCTTCGAATCGTGGTGGTGCGCTCGAAGGATGCGATATGTGCTGTGGCGCCACTTGTCGTCGTCAGACGCGGTGGGGTTGAGTGGTTGGAATTGCTCGGGGTGTCGGTGCTCTACGAACCTGGCGGATTTCTCTATGACGGGGTAGAGTCGCTTCAGCATTTAGTCCGAAAAATAATCAGTCTTCGAATGCCGACGGTACTTGCCAGGATTCCCGCTGAGTCTCCGATTGAAGCCACGTTTCGTGAGCTGACTCGCTATCGCGGAGTGGTTCTCAGTCGAAAGACCGCGGATGCTGCGTACGTCTGCATCACGGGAGGCTGGGAGGACTATTTTCGATCGATTTCAGGGCAACGCCGCTACGACTATCAGCGAAAGCGCAAGCGAATGGAGCGGCTAGGCCAGGTGGTTGTCAGGGTCGAGTGTCCGAGCTCCCGAGCTGACCTTCCGCATTTGCTTGAGGAAGCCTTTAGAATTGAAGGGGCCGGTTGGAAAGCACGATCAGGTTCTGCGCTTCTTGCCAACGAGCGCGTGCGAACGTTCATTGCCGCGTACAGTGAGATGGCCTGTGATCGCGGGGCGCTTCGTGTCTGTTTCCTGGAGGTGCAGGGGGAGGCGATCGCCACGATCCTCGGTATTCAAGACGCACAAAGGTTTTGGGTGCTCAAAATTGGGTATGACGAGGAATGGGCTCGATGTTCTCCCGGGATTCAGCTGACGATGGAGACTATCCGTTACGCATTCGAGCAAGGACTTGAGGCCTATGAGTTTCTCGGGTCCGAGGAGCTATGGCAGGCTATGTGGCCACGCCATCGCCATATCTTGACCTCATTGGCGCTGTACCCGACGTCCCTCCATGGGTTCCTGAGCCTCAGTGGAGATTTTCATCAATTCGCTATGAGGCGTGCACAGCAGATGTTCAGGAGTTTCGTAAAGGGGACGGATAGGCATGTCGCTGAGTAAGAAAACCAGACTGTGGATCGAGTTCCACCTCGGGTCAGGAGGCGGTTCTCCCGGGCTAGGTATAGGGGCGATCGCTGCTCGCCTGAGAAGGGGAATCCCGTGGTGGATGGGTCTCCTGATGCTGTCCGTGTTGTTGATATTGCCGAACGTTGTGGCGGGAACGCTCTCGAAGGTATGGCTCCAGTTTCCTGGCCTGGATAAACCGACTCATTTTTTTGCATTCATGGCGGTGTTCTTGATGGCATATGGTGTGATGCGCGGTCGCGCGTGGCCAGATCAAGAATGGGAGAAGTTGTGTGTCGCGGTAGGTCTTTCCCTTCTCATCTCAGTAGCGGATGAGGCGCAACAGGCTCTGCTTGGTATGGGGCGGACGGCAGAATACGGCGATCTGGTGGCAGATGCTGCTGGCGTATTGGTCGGGCTGACGTTGGTCACGGCAGGGCGATTGGGCATGGGCCGTACTATTGCGATTGTGGTGCTCCTTCTTTTGCCGGTCGCCGCAGTGACCTCGCAGACGTACCATGATCTCAAACACTTCAATCGTGGAATGGTGTATGAACGGGAGCACGACTACCAGCGAGCCAGGGCGGAATACATGCTGGCAGTAGAAAGCGGTTTTCAGTCCCCGGAGCTGTACAATACGATCGCATGGTTGGACATTGAGTTTCTGGGGGCGGATCCGGTCCAGGCGGAACGGTATGCCGAACAGGCTATCCGGATGGATCCGGACAATCCAGACATTCTCGACACCTACGGGTGGGTTTTAGTCCGGGCAGGCCGAGTTCATGATGGGCTAGTGTTCCTTGAACGGGCCAAAACATTGAACCCGCATATTTACTGCATCGATCTCCACCTGGGCGAGGCCTATCGCGAGATGGGTGACGAGGTTCGAGCGATGGAGTATCTTAAGCGCCAAATTGAACGGAATCCAACGGATCGCTTTGGGCGCTCCGCTCGTGTGGCGTTAGACAAACTGGAAGGGAATGCCGGATGACGGCGAGCGAGCGAGTCAAGTTCACGATTAAAGTGGTCATCTCCCACATCTTATATGCCCTGGGTCTATTACAGCTGTGGCAGTCGATAACGCTTAAGCGCCGTGCAGTGATTCTCATGTATCACCGCGTCTTGACTCTGGAGGAACGTGCCCGTAGCGGTTCGCATCCTGCCATCATGGTTGATCGGGAGACATTTTCCGAGCAGATGGCTGTAGTGAAGCGCCGGTTCAAGGTGCTCTCGCTCGAAGAATTTGCGGATCGAATGAGCCGCAAAATTCCATTTGATGATTCGTCCTGCTTGATCACGTTCGACGACGGATGGACGGATAACTTTACCAATGCGCTGCCGATTCTTCGAAAGTATGAGCTGCCGGCGGTGGTGTTTCTCCCCGTCAACTTCATCGGTAGGAACCGGCTTTTTTGGCAAGAAGCGCTTGTGCATCTTCTTGTACTGGCTGTGATGACGGCGAGAAAGGATCCCGCCAGGGAGACGAGGCTCCGCGACCTGATCGATCCCATCGGTCTCGGAGAGATATTCGATGTGTGCCATGACGATCCAAGGCCTCACGTTATTGAGGCAACCAGTAAGAATAGAAAAGGGTTGACTCCTTCTGTGGTAGAGGCAACATTAAAAAAACTGAGAATTGAGCTGCGTGTCGAGAACGGAGATAGCACGGGGATAGACAGTTTTATGAATTGGGAGCAGGTCGATACGATGTCGCGGCAAGGGATCGAGTTTGGGGGGCATGGCGCCGAACATCGTCTGCTTAGCCAGATGCCGATTGCGGAGGCTCGTGAAGATATTCAGCTTTCGAAGGAGGTTATTGACCTGAGGCTCAAATGTGGTACTCCTACCTTCAGTTACCCGAGGGGCTATTGGAATCCCGAGGTGGCGGGATTAGTCAAGGCATCTGGTTTCCGTCTGGCCTTTCTCGCCCAAGGGAGAAGTGTCAGCTGTGACGACAATCCCTTTGCTCTTCAGCGGATCAATATTTGTCAAGCCGCAACTGAAAGTATGCCGATGTTTCTCGCTCGTGTGGTGGGGTTATTTTGAAGATTCTCGTGACCGACGGTGACAATCGCGCTGCCTTGGCGATTACCCGTTCCCTGGGGAGCAAGGGGCACTCGATTGTTGTCGGAGAAAAGGTTCAGCCGTCGTTGGCTCAGACCTCGCGGTACTGTGTCGAGAGCGTGACCTATCCTGACCCCGTGCTGGACAGTGTGGGGTTTGTCCAGACGCTTCTACGGACGGTGAAGGAGTTGCAGATCGATGTGGTGTTGCCGGTCGCTGAGATTACGACGGCATTGGTGGCCGAGCATAAGTCCGCATTCGAGCAGCACAGTCGAGTGCCGTTTCCGGACGTTGCCACGTTCGATAGAGCGGCAAACAAGGTTGATGTGTTGGCGCTTGCGGAGAAGCTGTCGATACCCATTCCGACCGGCGTGGTCTTGACGAGACCCGGTGATCGCCCTCAGTGGCCAGAGGGGCTGTCTTTCCCGATCGTCGTCAAGCCCCACCGGTCACGCATTCTTGTGAATGGCACGTGGCAATCGACATCTGTGACCTACGCAGAAAACGCGAACGATCTCACAGAGATTCTCGCCGCGAAGCACCCTAGTGAATATCCAATTCTTCTTCAGCAGCGGATCGTTGGCCCCGGTGTCGGCGTGTTCATGTGTTATCAGCGTGGCAAGCTGGTGGCTCAGTTCAGCCATCGGCGACTCCGTGAAAAGCCTCCGTCTGGCGGGGTGAGCGTGCTCCGTGAGAGTGTGCCGGTTTCTCCTCAAGCCAAGCGCTACGCCCAGGCACTGCTCGATGAATTGAGATGGCAAGGGGTGGCGATGGTTGAGTTCAAGATGGATCTGGCTGATCAGACCTTGAAGTTGATGGAAATCAACGGCCGCTTTTGGGGGTCATTGCAACTGGCGATTGATGCCGGCGTTGATTTTCCAGCTCTCTTGCTTCAGACGATGGCGGATGAGCCGGTCAAACCGGTCGATACCTATCGAGTCGGGGTTAAAAGTCGGTGGTTTTTAGGCGATCTCGACGCGTTGATGATGCGGCTCTTTAAGCGCCGGGACGTGCTTCATCTTCCTCCTGGACATGACGGAAGATTTCGCTCAATCATCCGTTTTATGAGACTGTGGCAGAAGGATATGTACAATGAGATCTTTCGGCTTTCGGACATGAAACCGGGAATCCACGAAGCCAAGCGATGGCTTTCGAATCATGATTGACGGGAGTACGACAGTGCGAGTGATAGAAGTTCTGTTTTGGCTCTCCGCGTTCGGTGTCGTCTACCCCTATCTCGGCTATCCGGTCGTGCTGTGGGCGCTGGGCCGTTTTTTGGGACGGCAGG
The DNA here is from genome assembly GCA_030645475.1 of Nitrospirota bacterium. Lineage (NCBI taxonomy): Bacteria > Pseudomonadati > Nitrospirota > Nitrospirota bacterium. The sequence goes on along the minus strand of JAUSMA010000021.1, from coordinate 88,119 downwards.
GGCGGCGGGAGAACGGAGACGCCCCCTTTTATCCCTCAGTATCGATGATTATTCCGGTCTGTAATGAAGAGGCAAGGATCGAGCGGAAGATCGTCAATACGGCGACCCTTCGTTATCCGGCTGATCGGCTCCAGGTATTGTTCGTGTCGGATGGGTCCACCGACCGAACGGTGGAGCTCATCAAGATGCGAGCGTCTGGGACGATGACCCTGATCGAGCTTCCAGTACGGCAGGGTAAGGGGGCTGCGTTGAATGCGGGTCTCGATCATGCAAAACATGACATCCTCGTCTTTTCGGATGCGGCGATTGAATTAGAGCCCGATGCGTTGCGCCATATCGTTCGGGGATTTTGCGATCCGGAAGTCGGGTGTATTTCCGGAGAAGACAAGATTGCTGAGTCAGGAGGGGAAGCCTGGTATGGGCGGTACGAATTACTGGTCCGGCGTCTCGAGTCGAAGGTGCATTCCATCGTGGGAGCGAGCGGATCGTTCTACGCACAACGGCGCGAACTCTGCGGGCCGTTCCTAGAAGGTCTGGCGCCTGATTTTCTTTCTGTACTCAGGACCGTGGAACAAGGATTTCGCGCAGTCAGCGAGCCGGAAGCGGTGGGCGCCATGACCAGCGTAAAGGACTCCAAACAGGAGTTCGAACGGAAGGTCCGCACGTTGATTCGAGGGATGACCACATTGTTTGCCTATGTTCGAGTGCTGAACCCCATTCGTTTTGGAATGTTTGCCTTTGAGGTGCTGTCACATAAGGCCTTGCGGTGGTCGGTGCCATTTTTCCTGGTTATGGCGCTGGCCAGTTCGATCACGCTACTCGGCTCGCCATGGTTTAATCTCGTGGTGATCGTCCAGGTCGCGTTCTATGGAGCGGCCCTCTTAGCGTTTTCAGGATGGAGCTACATCCGGCACTCGCTTTTTGGCAAGATCGCACTCTATTTTTCGATGGTCAATGCGGCGATTCTCGTGGCCTGGTTTAAATACGGGAAAGGAGTGCGGCAGGAACTGTGGACACCCTCCCAGAGATAAAGACCTCAGCGATTGAAACTCCGATGTTTTTCGAGAATGGATCGTATCGGCTCTTTGGCGTCTTGCATGAGCCGGCTGCAGCCCCGTCGGGATGGGGTTGGGTGTTTTGCCATCCGTTTGCCGAAGAGAAGTTATGGGCGCAACGGGTGTACGTGTCGTTTGCGAGAATGCTGGCTGCTCGCGGCGCATGGGTGCTTCGTTTCGACGCAATGGGAAATGGTGATAGCCAGGGACAATTTTCAGACTCATCAGTGGACACGATGCTCTCCGATATCGGGTGTGCCATCAGGCTGCTAGAGCGGTCGAGCGGGACGGCGCTGAGCGTGGGATTGCTGGGGCTGCGTTTTGGTGCGACCCTCGCCGCGCTTGCGGCTGAGCGGTGCCCGACTGTCGGCAAGCTCGTCTTATGGGAGCCGATTGTTGATGGCGGGAAGTATATGCAGGAGTTGCTCCGCGTGAATCTGACGACCCAAACGGCGATATATAAGGAGATTCGTCACAACCGCGAGGCTTTGGTCAGGATGATGCGGGAGGAGGGGCGTACGGTGAACGTCGATGGGTATGAGATCGCCTATCCCTGCTACGAGCAAGCCTCGGCCGTGAAGCTCAACGAAGGGGGGAAGCGGTTTGCGGGACCCTGCTTGATCGTCCAGATGGGAAGAGCAGGGCAACCCATTCGCTCTGAGGTGAAGGCGTTACAAGAGACGTATCCGTCTGCCGATATTCGTGAAGTGGTGGAGGAGCCGTTTTGGAAAGAAATTAAACAGTGGTACCGGACAGCACCGAATCTGTTTGAGACAACATCAGCGTGGGTGGAGGGACGATGATCAGTGACGTAACTCCGGTGACCTTCTGTAATAAGGCGGGTGCCCGCCTGTTCGGGATGTTTCACCAGCCTGCGGACCCCTGCAAGTCCGGCGTCGCAATTATTCTCTTATCGCCGGGGGTGAAGATGCGGGTCGCTCCCCACCGGCTATACGTGAAGATGACGGAGCGGTTCGTGTCGCTCGGGTACCCGGTCCTACGATTCGACTTCTACGGCCTGGGCGATTCAGAAGGGGAAGTGCACGAGGAGTATTTAGCCGATCTCTATGGGGCGATCCAGGTGGGCCGCTACATCGATGATACGATTGCCGCAATGGATTGGATGCAGCAGACCTATGGAACATCGCAGTTTATCGTTTCAGGATTGTGCGGTGGTGCGATCACTGGGCTCTTTGCCGGGGCACGAGATCCGCGAGTCATCTGTCTGCTTGGGCTGGCAATCCCGGTCATCATTGATGGGTCCCGCATCGATTTCACAAAATATATGACCGACGTACAGTCGAAGGGTATGCGTGACGATTACCTCAGAAAGTTGTGGACTCTCGGATCCTGGCGCTCGTGGGCCCGTTTTGTGACCTTTCAAAGTGACTACAAGCTGATCGCGCGGTTGTTGCTCAAGCCGGTTCTGGCACGACTCAAGCCTGCAAGGCAGGCCTCTCCTTCGTCCAGCCCAAGCGAAGAGGCGGACAATACGAATCCCTATTTTGCTCCTGCTTTTCGCCAGATGGTTTCCACGTCGCGGTACGTGTATCTGGTGTTTGCCGGAATGGATCGACTCTACTACGAGTTTGAGAAGAAATTCGTGGAGCGGAATCGTGCCGAATTAGAATCGTACACCTCCTGGTATGAGATCCATGTGACACAAGATGCAAACCATATCTTTTCATTCCGTGAGTGGGAAGAGGACATGCTGGACCAGTGCAGCATGTGGCTTCGTCGCCTTAGTGGCCTGGCAGAGGCGTCTGTTCGCTCTGAGTTGGAGGGGCGTCGATGAGATCAGCCGCAAGATTGCTGAAGCGAGGGTTGGTTGATCTCTATTGGACGCTTCGTGGCCCACGTATCTATGTGCCTGCTATCCCTGCCAATCCTCGGTCCATGCTGTTCGTCTGCAAAGGGAACATCTGTCGAAGTCCTTTCGCTGAGCATATTGCCTTAAAGATGCAGGGTGAAGGTCTAGTTTCGGGAATGAAGTTCGGGTCAGCCGGGTTAGATGTCCCTAAGTCCATATCGTCTCCGAACGATGCGATCCACGGTGCGAAACTATACGGCATTCACCTTGAAAAGCATCGTTCACAATCGATTTCACTGGATCTTGTGGAGTCCTACGATATGATCATTGCCATGGAAGCTTGGCAATATGCAGCGCTCCAATCATCCTTTCAGCACCATCACGAGAAGCTGTTTCTTCTCCCGTTGTTGGATCCGAAAGAGTCGGCGAAGTACCGTGGCTACGCTGCCTTCAATATTCAAGACCCCTACGGAGGCCCTCCCAGCGTTTTTGAAGAGTGTTTTGATCGAGTGAGCCTGTGTCTCAAGAGTCTGTTTGCCACGGTAGGATCAAAACCAGAGTCTGTCTAATCCAACACCTGTCCTCAAAATGCGATAGGTTACATGCTCCAATGCCGAACCGACTATGGACGATCTAACTAGTGGAGTCTCCTCCCCTAGTCAGCTCTTGTGAGTTTTTGTCGCATTATTGATTTGATGATTTAGGCAGGGATGTTTTTCTTGGTAGCGGCTTACTCGGACATCTGTGGGCGCGGGAAAGGTAATTTGTAGTGGTGGACTTGTTTAAGAGACTCAGCCGATTCCTGGATCGGTCAGATGGATCGCTGCAACACAAGGCGATCAGGTCTGGCGTGTGGGTTACCTTGTCGAGTGTCCTTGGTGCGGGACTCTCCTTCCTCCGTTCGATAATTATGGCCCGACTCCTGACGCCGGAAATCTTCGGGCTCATGGCGATCTGCTCGATGGTGATTCGGGGGATCGAGATCTTTACCGAAACGGGATTCGGTGCCGCGCTGATTCATCGACAGGAGCGTTTCGAAGACGCCAGGGATACGGCGTTTACGCTTTGGGTGCTACGTGGTGTCGGGCTGGCAGTGATTGCGTTCCTCGTCTCGCCCTTGGTTGCAGCGTTTTATAATGAAGCGGTGTTGCAACCGATTGTCGCAGTGATTGGGATCAGTTTTATCTTAACGGGCTTCAATAATATTAATACAATTGCGCTGCAGAAAGAGTTGGATTTTAAACGTCTGACCTATCTGGATCAAGTTGGTGGGGTGCTCAGTACAATAATAGGGTTAGGATTAGCGTATTGGCTGCGGGATGTTTGGGCGCTCGTCTATTCCCAGCTCATCTCTTCTGTTATTTCGGTGGTATTGTCGTACGTGATGGTGCCTGGACGACCGCGTTTCCGTTTCGATCCCGTGATTGCCAGAGAGTTGTTTTCATATGGGAAATTCATGACGGGGTTAGCAGTTGTTGTTTTCTTGACCAATCAGCTTGACAGCGCGATGATCGGGAAGCTCTTGGGCATGGAGGCGCTGGGGTTTTACACGGTGGCCTATACCTTGGCCAATATCCCCTCGACAAATTTATCGAAGGTGATCGCGAAGGTGCTTTTCCCTATGTTCAGCAAGCTCCAAGCCGATTTGGTGCAGTTGCGGGTAGAGTATGTGCGGGGGGTCCGCTTGGTTGTCGCTGTGGTTGTGCCGATCTCGGTTGGAATTGTGGTGCTTGCCCACGACATTGTGACTGCGTTGTATGGAGCCAAATGGGCTGCCGCCGCGGTACCACTGCAGATTTTGGCAATTTTCGGATGCTTCCAGGCGTTGTGGATGCTGAATGGCTATCTCTATAACGCGATTGGTAAACCTCACATCGATTTCTATATGAACACCTCGCGGCTTGTTCTCGTGCTGGGTTTGCTGTACCCACTGACCATTTCCTACGGCCTTGCCGGTGCGAGTGCGGCAGTGGCCTTGCCGATGGCGGCTCAGTTTGTAGTTGGCGTCTTTTTATCCCGTAGAGTGATCGGGGTTCCCGTCATTGCCACAGTTCAACCGTTGGGAGTCGCCATCGTGCAGGGTGCGGTGTTGGCCGCAGTTCTTATCGCTGTCAAATCATTTGTTGTAAGTGACTCCGTGCCAGGCCTGGTATTGGTGACAGTAGTCGGCGCTTCGCTGTGCCTCCTCTTCAATCTGCGAGATATCCAGACGCAGTTGGCGAGTCACAGATTGTCAATTTTCCCGGTTCGCGAAGCCCCATGAGCGAAGTCCCTGCTAAAGTCTTATATTGTGAGGGTAACGCCGATGGCACTGTCGGCGGGTCGTATTTTTGTCTTCTGTATCTTGTGAAGGGGCTAGATCGTAGTCGCTTTGAGCCTATGGTTGTGTTTCAGAATACGCATTCGCTTCTTCCGGAGTTTCATGAAGCCGGAATACGGACGTTCATATGGCCTAAGCCAACATCGTTTACGTTTGGGGATAGTCTTTCTGCTCGGCCTGGAGTGCCTCGCTTTATTCAGACAGCGGGATTGGCGATCCAGAGAGTGCTCAATTTTTTTCGAAAATTCGTGTTTACTGCGATGACTCGTACGTGGTTCCTGAGACGGGAAGGGGTGCAGATCGTTCATCTGAATAATACGATTCAGTATAACCATGATTGGATGTTGGCTGCGAGGCTTGCTCGGATCAAATGTGTCGTGCATGAACGTGGAATTAACGCAAGCTTTTCAAGGGCAGCTAAGTATTTTGCGAAACGATTGGACGCCGTCATCTGCATTTCTAATGCGGTTCGCCAAAATATGCGCGAGCGAGGAATCGACTATGGAAATTTGCTGACAATTTATGACGGAATGGATCCCGATGCAAAACAGCGCCACACGACACCTGATGCGCTGCGCGGTGCCTATGGGATCGAATCGGGTGCGGCCATCGTGGGTATGGTTGGAAATATCAAGGAGTGGAAGGGACAACACACAGTCATTCGCGCAATCGATTTAGTTCGAAGAACGTTCCCTTCAGTCCGATGTGTATTAGTTGGAGATACTGGTCCAGAGCATCTGGAATACGAACGTGGTCTTCGGGAACTAGTCCGTTCCCTCGATCTTGACCAGCATGTCATCTTCGCAGGGTTTCAAAAACATGTGGCAGATCACCTCATGATGTTCGATGTGGTGATTCATGCTTCGGTGTTGCCTGAGCCGTTTGGAATGGTCCTCCTTGAGGCGATGGCATGCAGTAAACCGGTCATTGGAGCAAGCGCTGGTGCAGTCCGGGAGATCATCGAAGAGGGCCGCACTGGTCTTACTTTTCCTCCTGGCGATTGGGAACGGCTTGCGGATGCGATCGTCACATTGTTGGGTGACCCCACATTGGCCCAGTCTATGGGGCGAAATGGATTGGACCGTTTGATAAAGAATTTTCACGTTTCAAGGAATATTGAGTCGGTTCAACAATTGTATCAAAGGGTTCTCTGTGAGGCCTCTTAATGTCCTTCATTTGCGAGATACCCACGAAATTGGTGGGCCTGGTAAGACTATTCTGGAGACCCATCGAGCCATAGCGCGTGAGCGATTCCGGCTCCATCTCGGGGTGTTTCTGATCCGTGGCGAGTCGGGTGAATCCCCCTTTACGGCTGAAGCCAGACGTCTTGAGATGCCAGTCCATTTTCTTCGGGGGTTCAATCAATATGATCCTCGTTTGATCGGGCGGGTCATCGACCTCGTGAAAACGCTCCCGGTCGATATTGTGCATGCACATGAGGTGAAATCGGACGTCATTACGTATTTGGCTTCGCAGCTCCATTCCGTCCCAATCGTGACGACCCTGCATGGTTGGATCGGGAATGGGTTTAAGCAGCGAGTGCTTACCGCGATAGACAAACGCCTCGTGGGCAGATTCGATCGAGTGATCGCAGTTTCGAAACAAATCGAGCGCGACCTTGTAGGCTCGGGGGTGCCGCCCGAGAAAATCCGCTTGTTACACAATGCCATCGTGATTGAGCGCTATCGTCGAACCGGTCGACGAGGCGTTCTCACCGAGGTGGTTGGGCGTTCGGTTTCCAGTCCGGTGATTGCAAGCATCGGACGGTTGAGTGCTGAGAAGGGCCATGCGGACCTCATCGACGCTATTGGTATCGTGAGCAGCAGGGGCCATAAAGTTTCTCTGGTTCTGATTGGGGATGGACCAGAGCGGCCCAAGTTGTGCGAACAGATCAGAGCCCTCGGCCTCGAACATTCTGTTCACTTACCTGGATACATCAGAGACCCGCAGCGAATGCTTGAAGACATCGACCTCATGGTGCTTCCGTCCCATACTGAGGGACTCCCCAATGCGGCGTTAGAGGCGTTGCTCATGGAAGTGCCTGTATTGGCGACCAGGGTAGGCGGTACGCCGGAGGTCATCACGGACGGAGAAACCGGACGGTTGGTTCCGGCACATTCACCTGCCGCGCTCGCAGCGGGTATTCTCGAGTTCCTTGCCGCACCAGAGGTGTGGAAGCGCATGGCTGGTCGAGGGCAAGACATGGTGAAGAAGAACTTTGATTTCCAGGTGAGGACCCGCAAGTTGGAAGCGATCTACGTTGAGATGATGATGGGACAGGCGTAGAAAATGGTGTACTACGGGCTGCTGCTATTTTTCGCATTAGAGTATATCCGGCCATCGAGTTACTTTCCGGCCCTCAACGCGTTTCACCTAAACTCGCTCGTTCCCCTCGCTGTCCTGTTCGGGTCGGTATTTACTAAGAAAGTGAAAATGCCCGATGTCTTGGGAAGCCCAAGCGCCCATTGGATCATGTTCCTTCTCTTTCTGCTGGTCATTTCAGGTCTTATCTGTGACGTGAAAATGTATGCAATTACCGTATTCGAAATGGTGCTCGGATACTTTTTCATGTTTATCGTCCTCAAAAAAGAAATCTATGACCTTGATAGGGTTAAGGGATTATTCACGACATTGATCCTGGTCCATCTTGCTGTCGGAGCTTTGACGCCAGAGATGTTTTCGGGCGATGGCGAAAGGCACTATATTGCCACTGGTGCATTCCTGGGCGATGGCAACGATTTCGCACTGTCGGTGAATATTGCTATTCCCCTTTGTCTGTTCATGATTTCAGAATCCCAAGGAGTTATCAGGAAGCTGTTCTATACAGGTATGCTGGCTGTTTTGATCATTGCAGTCGTGCAAACCCAGTCAAGGGGAGGGATCGTTGCGTTAGCCTGCGTGGCGCTCTTTTACTGGGCAAAAAACGACCGTAAGATTATCGGGGTCATCGGGATGGTGCTCGTGCTATTTCTCATTGTGGCGGTTGCACCGCCGCAATTCTATGAGCGGATGCAAACGATGACTAAGACCGGCGATGAGATGGAGGGGTCGGCTGCGGGCCGGATCGCAGTATGGGGAGCTTCGCTCAGAATGGTGGCGGACCATCCTATTACAGGCGTTGGGGCGGGGCATTTCCCCGTCAAGTATGGGGTGGAATATAGGCCGGAGGGAGTGGGGAGTAGCGACATTCCTTGGCAGACTGCCCATTCCTCTTACTTCCTTATCCTTGGGGAGTTGGGCATTCCCGGCATTATCTTCTTATTTGGGATCATGTTATCAAATTTCATTGCGGGCGAACGGATGTCGCGCGAAATGAAAGCGCGCCGGACCGAGCGGGACGTCACCTGTCGAAATTTGGTAATTGCTCTCAATGCGAGCATGGTTGCCTTTGCAATTGGCGGAGCCTTTCTCTCGGCGCCGTATTATCCGCACATCTATATGCTGGCGGCGCTTCTGGAGTGTGGGCGACAACTCTGTAAGGAGGCGATCGCGTCAGAAGCGGTCGTTCGAAGCCCGCAGGAAGGTCGTCCTCTGGTCTTTCGGGGAGCGTCTGTGCAATGAAGAAGACCCGTGACATCCCATCTTAACGAAAGAAGTTCGCTCGTGAAAATTAGTGAAAATCGTCCAGGCCAGAGCTCTCGGGAGGCTAATATTAAACGCAAGTATAATCTCTTGATCGTAGTTTCTAACCTTTGGATCGGAGGGACCGAGGTCGTCATTCAAAACCTCTGCCACACACTCGATCGCCGTCTATTCAACGTCAGTGTGTGTCACCTCAAAGAGCGCGGGAACATTGGCGACGACCTCCATCGTGCCGGTGTGGACATTGTCGGGCTTCCTCCATCGAAGGTTTTCAAGAGAGCCAACTATCTTTCTTTCTTGGAGCTTTTGAAGGTCATCCGCAGTAAGAAGATCGACATCGTCCATTCCCACACGACCTATTCCCTCACCGACTCCGCACTCTGTAAGATATTTTGTCCGAGCGTCAAATTGGTGCATACGTTTCACTTTGGAAATTACCCCCATGATGACAAGCGACGGATGTTGATGGAGCGGGTTTTTTCCAGGGTTGCGGATTGTTTAGTTGCAGTCGGTGATCATCAGCGGAAAACGATCGAGCAGGCCTACGGAGTGTCTTCGACCAAGATGAGGAAAATATGGAATGGTGTCACCCTGTCAGATAGGGGAGAAGAGTTTGATCTCCAGTCCGTCATCGGGACGGAGAAGCGGTTGGTGGTTGGAACGATTGCCACGCTGTATGAACAAAAAGGCATTACATTTTTGTTGGATGTAGCGGCCCGGCTGAAGAGTCAGGGGGAGAAGGTGGCGTTTATTGTGGCCGGTGAAGGGCCCCTTCGAAAAGAGCTTGAGCAAAAGTGCGAACGGCTTGGTTTAGCCGATACCGTCTATTTGATCGGCTGGGTCAAAGACGCGGCAGCGCGGTTAATTCCCAAACTTGACGTTTTCTTTCAGCCCTCTCTTTGGGAGGCCATGTCTGTGGTTGTGCTGGAAGCAATGGCCGCAGGGAAGCCGATTGTCGTCACTCGTGTCGGGGAGAACCCACTGGTGATTGGCCATGATCGAGACGGTCTTCTTGTCGATCCCAGAAATATTGATCAGATGGTAAGTGCCCTATCGCGGTTGATTCATGAGCCAGAGTTGGGAGCTCGGCTCGGGAACGAAGCCAAGAAAACATTTTATCAGTCATTTACGGCGGACCGGATGGCACGGGATTATGAACGGCTCTATTTGGAGGTCTTGGGGTGATCAACCGAACGCCTGGCTTCACACCGCTGAGAGTGTTGTTTCTCTCCCAAATTGTCCCATATCCTCCTCACGGTGGTGTACTTCAGCGTGGCTATAATCTGTTGCGTGAGCTAGGGCGTAACGCGCAGGTACATTTGCTGGCGTTTGTACATCCTGATGTGCTTCCTACGGAGGCGTCGATTCAGGAGAGTCGGGCAGCTCTTCTCAAGTGTTGTGAGGCGGTGGAGTATTTTCCGCTCTGGCCCAAGGCTTCCCCGATTCATCGGTTCGCAGGGCTGGCTGCGAGCGCATTCTCTTCGAGCCCCTTCAGCGTGTTGGCACACCGATCAGCAGCGTTCCAGCGGCGAGTCTCTGAATTGATCGACACACAGAAATTTGATCTCATTCATGTCGATACCATTGCGCTGGCTCGGTTTCTAGGCAAGAAGCGGCCGATTGCCACGGTTGTCACTCATCACAATATTGAGTCGCAGCTGATGGAGCGCCGGGCCGGTGCCGAAACAGGACCGCTTGCGAGGCGATTTTTGCAGCGAGAAACCCGGAAGTTACGCGCGTATGAGGCGGAGAAGGTCGGGGCGTTTGATGTCAATATTTTCGTCTCACAGCCGGACGAGAAGACCCTTCTTGAAAAGGTTCCGGGCCTTCGCACGGCAATTGTGCCCAATGGTGTCGATGTTGAGTACTTCTCGCCGAGTCAAGGGAGCGATCTTCCGGCGCTTATCTATACGGGCGGCATGAATATGTTTGCGAATCGCGATGCCGTCATGTTCTTCCTGAAGGACATTTGGCCCTTGATCAAGCAGCGGGTGCCGGACGTGCGGTTCTTTGCCGTCGGGCAAGATCCGCCGAAGGATCTCGTCGCGCTGGCGGCAATTGATCCTCAAATAGTGGTGACGGGATATGTGTCAGATATTCGTCCGCTGGTGCGAGATGCATCAGTCTATGTCGTGCCTCTGCGCGTAGGCGGCGGGACTCGCTTGAAGGTATTAGATGCGATGGCCATGGGCAAAGCGATGGTATCGACCTCGATCGGTTGCGAAGGCCTCGACGTTCGCCCAGACGAGCATCTGTTGGTGGGGGATACCCCTAAACAGTTTGCGGAAAAGACGGTTATGTTGCTGGGAGATCGAAATCGCCGACTTGAGTTGGGACGCGCCGCTCGCGAATTGGTCGAGCGCCGGTACTCCTGGCGCACGATCGGTGGACAGCTCCTGGATGCGTATCGTCGCGCAATGGAGAGCGGAGGGAAGGCGCGATGAATCGCTATTTAGCCGCTCTCTATAGTTTGGCCCCTGTTTGGGGGCAGAACCTGATCTTGACGGGGTACAGCACCTTACTCGATCGTGAACGGTATGCCGGACGATTTAGCGAGTTCCGAGATCTGTTGGCCAAGGCTGAGTGGTTTTCGCGTAGCGAGCTGGAAGCCTATCAGGATGAGCGGCTGCGCGCCATTGTGAAGCATGCCTATGAGACGGTTCCGTTCTACCGTCGCCGGTTCGATGAGTGTAAGTTGAAACCGTCCGATATTCGAGGCCAGGGCGATTTGCCCAAGGTGCCGCTGCTGACTCGCGACGATGTCCGAGCACACTTTGATGATTTACGTTCCAGGAGTGTGTCGCGTGGGTCGATGCGGACTGGTCATACGAGTGGGACGACCGGCACTCCGCTGACCGTCGGGTATGATGCCGATAATGTGTGGATGGCCTATGCGGCACTCGATCGGCATTATCGATGGGCAGGGTGCCGTCTGGCTCGGGATGGAGATCGAATCGGGGTGGCTCGCGGCAATGTTATCGTGCCGCTGGAACAGAAGGGGCCGCCATTTTGGCGGATGAATCGGCGCCACAATCAGATGTTGCTATCGTCGTTTCACTTCTCGAAACAGAATCTCCCGGCCTACTTTGATGCGTTAACCCGTTTCCAGCCTGCGCTGCTCGACGGGTATCCCTCGACGCTGTATGTGCTGGCCAAGTTTCTGCAAAGCCGGGGCGAGACCTTTCCCCTCCGAGCCGTGATTACGTCGTCCGAAACGCTCTACGATTTTCAGCGTCAGGTGATAGAGGAACGGTTTGCCTGCCGCGTGTTCGATTACTACGCGTTGGCCGAGCGGGTGGTCTTTTCCAGCGAGTGCGAGCGGCATGAAGGACATCACTTGGCGATGGAATACGGGGTCTCGGAGATCGTTGACAAGCAAGGGCATCCCGTTCCGCTCGGTACCGTGGGTAAACTGGTCGGGACGAGCTTGCATAACATGGCCATGCCGCTGATCCGTTACGTGACGAATGACATGACGAGCCTGAGAGAGAAGCCCTGTTCCTGTGGACGTGGCTTGAACATCATGGATGACGTGACGACGAAGGCCGAAGATGTGCTCACCTTGAAAGACGGTCGGCTAATCTCTCCCTCTGTGCTGACGCATCCGTTTAAACCGCTTGATTGCATCGAGGGATCGCAGATCGTGCAAACGGATTGTCAGACCGTGATCGTGAAACTCATTCCTGGTCCGACCTATACACCGGAACATACGCTCCATCTGATCACTGAGTTGAAGGCCCGTTTGGGGCAGGATGTCCGGGTTGAGGTGCAGATGGTGGACCGGCTGGAACCAGCGGCAAACGGAAAGTTCAAATGGGTGACTTCCCACGTTCCACTAGGTATCTGACCGGGCCAGTTCTTCCATTGGTTTGAAGAGAAGGGAACAAGACGTATGTGTGGCATAGTCGGCTTGGTCTATGCTGATCCTGCAAGGCGATGTGAGCAGGACCTGATCACGAAGATGCGAGACATCTTTGCTTACAGGGGGCCTGATGACGCGGGGCTGTATCTCGATGGCCCTGTTGGGCTCGGACAGCGCCGACTGAGCATCATCGACCTCGGTGGCGGGCACCAGCCGATGTCGAATGAAGAGGGGTCGCTCTGTATCGTATTTAACGGTGAGATCTATAACTACCGCGTATTGAGACAAGAGTTGATCGCGAAGGGGTACCGCTTTCGGACCGAGAGCGACACCGAAGTGATTCTCCATCTCTATGCCGAGCGTGGAGAGGCCTGCGTCCATGCGTTGAACGGTATGTTCGCGTTTGCGATCTGGGACAAAAAACGCCGCCAACTATTTCTTGCCAGGGATCGCATGGGTGTGAAGCCTCTGTATTATGCCTCTGCGCCGGGTGGCTTCATTTTCGGTTCAGAAATCAAGGCGGTCCTTGCGAGCGGGATGATTTCTGCTCGTTGCCGGGAAGAGGCCGTGGCCGAGTACATGCTCTTCCGTCAGGTCGCCGGTCCAGAGAGCCTGTTCCGCGACGTCATGAGTCTTCCCCCTGGCTGCACCCTGACGCTTCGCGACGGCCATCTGCGGATTGCGCAGTATTGGTCTCCGAGGCCTTCCGGCGACCGGCAGCAGATGACCTATGAGGACGCACGACAGGCCTTTGCGGATTTGCTTGAAGATTCCGTGAAGCTACGTCTGATCAGCGATGTGCCGGTCGGGACGTTTTGCAGCGGCGGGGTCGATTCCAGTCTCGTGACCGCGATAGCCTCGAAACTCAAGGGAGGTCCGGTCAACACCTTTTCGATCGGATTCGACGAGCCCGAATATGATGAGAGTGCCTATGCGGCAATAGTTTCAAAAAAGTATGGAACCATTCATCACCCCCTGACTCTGAGCCATGTCGAGTTTAGTGAGCTCTTCCCCCGGATGGTATGGCATAACGACGAACCCCTGAACTTTGCCAATTCGATTCAAATCTTTGCGTTAAGCCGTCTGGCCAAGCAGCACGTCACGGTGGTCCTGACCGGAGAGGGATCGGACGAGTTGTTCTCCGGGTATCCCCGTTATCGAATTCCAGGGATCGCATCCTTGTACCGGCGTATTCCGAGCGCGATACGAAGCTTGTTGAAGATGTGGGGCCGTGCAACTCGTGACCATCGAGTGGAGAAGCTCGATCGCTACGTCGGCTGCTCTCCCGAGGAGACGTTGATGTACAACACGAGTGTCCTGCGTCCAGAGGTCGTGGCGTCCGCTTGTCCGCGGATACTCGGCGCAAATCTCGATTATCGACAGGCCTGTCTCAAGGGGACGGACAATTTAGGGTTGGATGCGGTCGCCCGTTTGTCGCTCCTCGATCAGGAATGTTTCCTCGTTTCCATTCTCAATCGACAGGATAAGATGAGCATGGCGGCGAGTATCGAGTCGCGCGTTCCCTTTATGGACTATCGGATTGTTGAGTTTGCGAATCGGCTGCCGACTGCGTACAAGCTGAGAGGCGGTGTCGGCAAGGCTATAGTCAAGGATGAGGCGCGCCTGTTGTTGCCAGCAGAAATCGTCGATCGGCGAAAGTCTGGTTTCGGCGTTCCACTGGAGCGTTGGTTCCGGTCGAACGAGGGGATGGGAGCGAGGATTGTGGCATTTCCAGACCAGGCCGACCCTGATTTGTTCGATCGTGTGGCGCTGCGTCGAATCGTGACGGAGCATCGGTCAAGTACGCATGACCATTCAGAGTTGTTGTGGACGGCGTTGAATCTTCATGTCTGGCGTGAAACGTTTCATTGCTAGAGTCATGTGCGGAAATGCATTAGAGTAAAGCCGCGGTTAACAATAGAAGGGACGATTGGATTTATTTCGAGCTGTTGAGGACAATTCCTCAAGAAAGAATTGCGCAATAGTCCGTGATAAACCGAGAATCGACTGACATGGGACAACAAGGTCACGCACAGATACCAGTAGATGTCGCTCTTATTGGTTGTGGCAAGATGGGCGTGCATCACGCCAAAGCTATCAAGGCGCATGGCGCCGGACGCATCATCGCATTGGCCGATCCCTCCGGTGATCGGTCAAAATTGGATGGGCTGGTGCCCCAGGATGTGCCATTTTTTACATCCGTTTCCGACTTGCTCAAGTCTGTCAAGCCGACAGTCGTTCACATCGCGACGCCACCTGCAACTCATGCCGAGTTGGCGATGTTGTGCCTCTCACACTGTGCGCATGTCTACGTCGAAAAACCGTTTACTCTTCGACTGGCCGATACGGAGGCGGTGCTCGATGCCGCACGGCGCGCAGGGCGATCGGTCTGTGCCGGTCACCAGTTGTTGTACGAGTCGCCGGCGCGGGCCTTGGCGGCGGCCCTTCCACTCATCGGTCGTGTGGTCCATGTGGAGAGTTATTTTTCGTTTAAAACGGTACGGAAGTCCAACGACGGGCGATCCTTGATGTCTCCGATCGATCAACTGCTCGATATTTTGCCGCATCCTGTCTACACCCTCCTCGACGCCTTAGGGGGAGCCGCCGGGACGGCACCGCAGCTGCAGTCGATGCTGGTCAGGCCTGAAGGGGAAGTGCATGCCATTCTGCAGGCCGGCGAGACCACGGGGGTATTGGTCGTTACGCTGCGAGGACGTCCGATCGATTCGTATCTTCGTGTGGTGGGGACCAGCGGATCACTTCGTGCGGATTTTGTCAGGGGGGCGCTCACGAAGTTGCCAGGACCTGGCACGTCAGCCGTGTCGATTCTTTCCAACCCCTATCGGGAGGGGTTGCAGATTCTGATCGGATCGACTCGGGGGTTTGCCTCGCGTATCCTTCATAAAGGAAAGGGCTATCCCGGTCTGGCCGAGTTGATCGAAGCTTTTTATGACAGCGTTCGCCAAGGCACTCCGCCGCCGCTGTCTCCCTCTTCCATCCGTGAGACGGTTCGTTTGTGTGAACAGGTCGGGGAAAAGCTGCGTAGCGCCAAGGCAGAATATGAGGTACGAGCGGAGGCGGACCTATCCGCTCGCGAGCGACAGCTTTCGCCGACCGATGTGAAGAAGGGCCGCGTCTTGGTTACAGGAGGAACGGGGCTGCTTGGCCGTGCAGTCGTCGCCGAGCTTCGTCAATGCGGATGGCCGGTACGCGCGCTTGGGCGGCGTGTGCCTCCTCCGTCTGAGCGACAGGCGGGGGTTGAGTATGTTGGCGCAGATCTTGGCGGAGATTTCGACGGGGCTGTCTTATCAGGAGTGGAGACGGTTGTGCATTGTGCGGCTGAGACCGCAGGGGGCAAAGAGGCTCATGAGCGGAACTCGGTCCTGGCGACAAAGAACCTTCTCCGTAGCGCGGCGAAGGCCTCGGTCAAGCGGTTTATCCATATCAGTAGCCTCGGCATCTTGAAGACCGGTAAAGAGATGGGTGGGCCGCTCGATGAGCGGACGCCGGTGGATGCCGGCAATCTGGCTCGGGGGCCCTATGTCTGGGGCAAGGCCGAATCGGAACGTGAGGTGATGGAGCAGGGGCCTCTACTTGGGTTGACGGTAAAGGTCATAAGGCCTGGCCCGCTGGTCGACTTTTCAGACTTTGAACCACCCGGACGACTCGGGCGTGAGCTGGGACCCGTCTATGTCGCGGTGGGGCCTCGGTCTAGCCGGCTGAGTCTGTGCGACGTGGGGACTGCTGCGAAAGTGATTCGGTCAACAGTGCAGGATATCGATGCCGCACCATCTGTCGTCAATCTTGTGGAGCCAGCTGCCCCCACACGAGAGGAATTGCTCGCACTGTTGCTGAAGAAGCGTCCGGATCTTAAGTCGATCTGGCTGCCGGCGGTCATCCTGTCGCTCCTTTCGCCGCTCCTGATTCTTCTTCAACAGATCATTCTTCGCGGCAAGACCCCCATCGATATCGCGGCTGCATTTTCCTCGGAACGCTATAACACAACAATCGCCGCTCAAGTAATTCAACGAGCCGGACAGACAACTAAGTCGAGGTTGACATGAACGAGTTGACCGAGAAAGCGGATGATGCGCACTCAGACTCAGCCATCCATCAGAAATGGGTCGCGAATTATCGTACAGCAGAGATGCAAGCGTTTTACGAAATGGCATTTGACTTGATTGCCAAGCGCTTGAATGCTCCCACCGACTCAATGATCCTGGACGCAGGTTGTGGAAGCTGTGCCAAATCGGTGCTCTTGGCGGCCAGAGGGTTCCGAGTGACTGCCAGCGACTACGCGGCCAACGCGTTGGAACTTGCTGCGAAGACAGTTCGCGAACGGGGATTTCAGAATCGGATTACGTTACAGCGAGAAGATATATTAGGACTTTCGTTTCCCGACAGGTCATTTCCCTATGTCATCTGCTGGGGCGTGTTGATGCATATTCCAGATCTGCAACGAGCATTGGCAGAACTGGCACGGGTCGTAGCACCGGGGGGCATGCTGGTCTTAAGCGAAGGGAATATGTACTCTATTCAGGCGGTGATAATGCGATGGCTCAAGAAGCTCCTCGGTCGTGAACGGGCCACGGTCGACAGGGTTGCGGGAGGAATTGAGTATACTGAAAAGACGAGCCAGGGTACGCTCTTAACACGGCAAACAGATATTCCATGGCTCATTGCCGAATGTGAACGGCTGGGTTTACGTCTGAAGGCACGGGAATGTGGTCAATTTACAGAGTTGTATGTGGCTGTGCCATGGCGGCCATTGAAGCGGCTTATCCATGGCTTCAACAAGGTATGGTTTCGATACATTAGGCTCGCCGGACCAGCGTTTGGGACTATTCTTGTCTTTGAAAAACCAAAATAGGTCTCAGAATATAGATTGGTTGATATGAAGAGCCGAATTCATCTATTGGTTCCGCTACAGCGATATGCACGGGCTGTGGCTGTTATTGCGATGAGTTCGTTGATCCCAATAGCGGTGAGCGGGGTTGAGTTGGGTAGCCTAGGGGGGCGCGCGGGGATGGATAAGGCAGAGGTGGGTTCAAAAACTCTTGTGGTTTTTGGGGCTTCATATGCCGGAGGCTGGGATCCAAAGCGACCGGTTGCCGGTTACAGTATGGTGAACAAGGGTGTGAGTGGGCAACAGTCGTTTGAGATGTTGGCTCGCTTCGAGGGAGACCTGTCAGGGTTAAAGCCTGATGCGGTGATCATTTGGGGGTTTATCAATGACGTGTTTCGATCTGATCGAGCACAGATTGACCAGACATTGCGGCGGACTAGGGAAAGCATGCTGGCCATGGTGGAGCTGGCCAAGAAATCGGGGATCAGTCCTATCCTCGCGACAGAGGTGACCATCCGGACCAAGGATGGGTGGCTAGAAGCATTGGAGTCAATGATTGGAAGGATCCTCGGGAAGTCAAGTTATCAGGATTACATCAACGGTCATGTAATAGAGACAAATCGTTGGATTAAAGAGACGGCGACTCGTCAGGGAATATTGCTGCTTGATCTGGAAGCGGTGCTTGCGGATTCACAGGGTACACGGCGCAAGGAGTTTGCCCAGTCAGACGGGAGCCATATTTCCGAGCGCGGGTATGAAGCGGTCACTCTATATACCGAAGATCGGTTGAGAACGTGGGGGGGCTCCCACTAGGAGATTGACTCAGGAGGAATATGGATGGCCAGCCGCTTTAATGAAGATCGGCCCATGCCGTATATTAATTTGACCATGTTCAACAATTGAGAGGTCGCCGAGCGCGCCTTTCCATTGTTTAGAGAATGCAGCGACGAAAGTTAACGGACATAGCGTAAAAGAGAGGGGAAGCGCGTGAGCATTCTAGTGACCGGTGGTGCCGGATTCATCGGCGCTAATTTTGTGTTGGACTGGTTCCGCCAGCATGATGAAGCGATCATCAACCTCGACAAACTGACCTATGCCGGCAATCTTGAGAGCCTTGCTCCACTGCAAGGAGATGCGCGATATCAGTTTGTTCGAGGAGATATAGGTGACAGCGCGCTGATGGCCCAGCTACTTACCCGGCACAGTCCACGCGCCATCATCAACTTTGCGGCGGAGAGTCACGTGGACCGCTCCATCCATGGGCCGGAAGAATTCATTCAGACCAACATCGTGGGCACGTTCCGTTTGCTCGAAGCGGTGCGTCAGTACTGGGGTGGCCTCTCGATGGAAGATCGGGCGCTGTTCCGGTTCCTCCATGTGTCGACCGACGAAGTCTATGGTTCGCTCGATCGTGATGAGCCAGCCTTTACGGAAGATCGTCGATACGAACCCAATAGTCCCTATTCGGCAAGCAAGGCAGCATCCGATCACCTGGTCCGTGCCTATCACCATACCTATGGAGTGCCGGTTTTAACGACGAACTGCTCGAATAATTACGGTCCATTTCAATTCCCTGAAAAGCTGATTCCTCTGGTCATTCACAACGCGCTGGCGGGGAAACCATTGCCGGTGTATGGCGATGGTCAGCAGGTTAGGGATTGGCTTTTTGTTGAGGATCATTGTAGCGCAATTCGACGGGTGTTGGAGGAGGGACGCCTAGGAGAGACTTACAATATTGGGGGAGCAAGCGAAAGGGTCAATCTGGAAGTGGTGCATACTCTCTGCAGAACATTGGATGAGCTTAGACCTAGGAGTGATGGGAAAAGCTATCAGGCGCAGATTACTTTCGTGAAGGATCGTCCTGGTCATGACCGTCGCTATGCGATCGATGCCAAGAAAATCGATCGGGAACTGGGCTGGAAGCCTGCTGAAACGTTCGAGACCGGTATGCGAAGAACCGTGCGCTGGTATCTGGATAACCAGCCGTGGGTTCAGAATGTGACAAGCGGGACGTATCGCTCATGGGTGGAGAAGCACTACAGCGCATGAAGATTCTATTATTTGGAAAAGAGGGGCAAGTCGGTTGGGAGTTGCAGCGTTCGTTGCTGACTGTGGGCGACATCGTCGCATCTGAACAACATGAGCTGGACTTGGAAGACTCGGAGGCTGTGCGTGGGTGGGTCCGCCGTCACGAGCCGGATGTCATCGTGAACGCAGCAGCGTATACGGCCGTGGATCAGGCAGAGTCAGACCCGGAGAAGGCATATCGGATTAATGCTGAAGCCGTTGGTGTGCTTGCTGAAGAGGCTAGCCGGCTCAATGCCTGGATGGTGCATTATTCGACAGACTATGTCTTTGACGGTACGAAAAATGGGCCATATGAGGAGGGCGATCTTCCCAACCCGCTTTCAGTCTATGGACGGACCAAGTTGGCAGGAGAAGAACGTATCAGGAATTGCCATGCGAAGCACATGATTTTTCGCACCAGCTGGGTCTTTGCCGCCCGTGGGAAAAACTTTGCGAAGACGATGTTGCGCCTTGCCAAGGAACGGGAGAAGCTCAACGTGATTGCCGATCAGCATGGCGCGCCGACTAGTGCAGAGCTGATCGCCGATGTCACGGCTCTTGCACTTCATCGGGCTGTGCACAGCAAGAACCATACAGATGTGGCGGGCACCTATAATTTGGTGGCGCAAGGTGAAACGAGTTGGCACGGCTATGCGCAATACGTGATCTCCGTGGCACGAGAGAGGGGGATCATTCTGAAAACCATCCCCGAAGAGATCTATCCGATCCAAACGGAGGCCTATCCCTTGCCTGCAAAGCGGCCGCACAACTCACGACTTAGCGTGTCAAAACTCACCAGTATGTTCGATGTGCATCTGCCTGACTGGCATATCCAGGTCAGGAGACTCATCGAAGAGCTGGCCCTACAAGGTGATCTATGAAACGTAGAGGCATTATATTGGCCGGTGGTACGGGATCCAGGCTCCATCCTGCAACTTTGGCCGTGTCCAAACAACTTCTCCCGATCTTCGACAAGCCAATGATCTATTACCCGCTCAGTACGCTGATGCTTGCGGGGATTCGTGACATCCTCATTATCTCAACACCGCAAGATACGCCTCGGTTTCAACAACTCCTGGGAAGCGGTGAGCAATGGGGCGTGAATCTCAATTATGCCGTGCAACCTTCCCCTGATGGTTTGGCGCAAGCCTTCATTATCGGCGAATCGTTTCTTGCCGGCGAGCCGTCCGTCCTTGTGCTTGGAGACAACATATTCTACGGGCATGATTTTCCTCAGCTATTGGGTCGTGCGATGCAGCGGAGCGGCGGGGCTACCGTGTTTGCCTACCATGTGCACGATCCTGAGCGGTATGGCGTGGTTGAATTTGACAGCAAAGGGCATGCGATCAATCTTGAAGAGAAGCCAGCCGTTCCCAAGTCAAACTATGCGGTTACAGGTCTCTACTTTTATGATAACCATGTCGTCGAATTGGCTAAACACCTGAAGCCTTCGGCAAGGGGAGAGCTAGAGATCACCCATCTCAACCAATTGTATCTGGAGCAAGGTAATCTCCACGTCGAAATCATGGGTCGCGGCTACGCATGGTTGGACACCGGCACTCACGAGTCGGTGCTTGAGGCCAGTCAGTTTATTGCGACGATTGAACGGAGGCAGGGGCTCAAGGTGGCGTGCCCCGAAGAAATCGCCTATCGGAGCAGATGGATAGATGCGTCTCAATTGGAAAAGCTCGCGCAGGCTCTCGTGAAAAACGAGTATGGCCGCTATTTGTTGCAGGTATTAAAAGAGCCGCTATTCTGACGCGCCGGCTTGGACTGTCGTTAGTATTAGGATTTGTCTGATCTTGCCTTGAATGGGAGATGAAAGGTGCGGGTTTAGTTATGCACATCACTCCGCTCGCCATACCGGAAGTATTGGTGGTCGAGCCTCGTGTCTTCGAGGACGACCGTGGCTTCTTTTTTGAAAGTTTTAACGGTAGAGCATTTGAAAAGGCTATTGGTAGACCGGTTGCGTTTGCTCAGGATAACCATTCCTATTCCTCAAAGAACGTGCTACGAGGTCTGCACTATCAAATACGACAGCCACAGGGAAAGTTGGTTCGAGCCATATCTGGGGTCATTTTCGATGTGGCGGTGGATCTTCGCAAGGGGTCTCCAACGTTCGGGCATTGGGTTGGAGATATCCTGAGTGCCGAGAATAGGAAGCAGATATGGGTCCCTGAGGGTTTTGCCCATGGATTCGCCGTAATGTCGGACCATGCCGAGGTTCTGTATAAAACTACGGACTATTGGTCGCCGGAAAATGAACGGTGCATTGTCTGGAACGACAAAATGTTAGGGATCAAGTGGCCGATCGATGGGCCACCTATCGTATCCTCCAAGGACGCAGGTGGTGCGACATTTCAGGCCGCGGACGTCTTTGTCTGACCTTCGCAGAGGACCTTCCGCTCATAGAGATAGTCGCTGTGGTTGCAGAGAGCATGATCGGTCTCAGCCCATCCCATCATGCAACGCCATTTTATAACGTCGCGAAATGTGGAGTCACGTTAGTAAAGGTTGACGATAATGAGGGAAGCTTTGCTGCTTAGGTGAGAGGAATGGTTGTACTTGAGGGTATTGTCAAGTATGTGGTCATGCCCTCGAGTATCGTTACGATAGGCTTGATTGCTGGCTTCGTTCTAGCCTGTATTCGTCCGGCACGGCGGTGGGGTGTTTCAGTTGGGGCTGTCGCGCTGGCGACATACGCTATTTTTGGGGCAGGCCCAGTTTCATTCTTCTTGCTTGGTTCTCTTGAATACCAGATTCCCCCAGCGACGATATTGGAGCAGAAAGAGACAGACACGATTGCGGTGCTCACCGGGTATGCCGAGTATGACTCCGACCATCCCTTGAGCAGCCAAGTTAATAGTGCCTCCGCATTTCGCTTGCTCGAAGTGCTGAAACTGTTTCGATCCGCGCCGAGTTCAACGGTGATCATTAGCGGGGCAGGGGAAGTGGCTACGATCATGCGTGACGTGCTCGTGTCATCTGGAATCCCTGTTGGGCAGGTTCGCGTCGACTCCGACTCGTTCAGTACCTTTGAAAGCGCGCGGCACCTTGCTCCTGTTCTCGGGAAGAAGCCATTTCTGCTCGTCACCTCGGCGGGGCATATGCCAAGGGCGATAGGGGCATTCCGGAAGGTTGGAGCAGCTCCTCTGCCTATGCCGACGCATTTTCTGACTCGGCGCAATTCGCTGGCCACTCAATATTTTCCGTCGCCGGTGCATTTAGAGTGTTCCGATCTGGCCTTTTCTGAATATGCCGCGCTGATTTGGTACTACTTGAATGGATGGATTTGATCCAGGAGCAAGCTGCCGCATGGTTGTGCCTTGAGAAACTCAGGATTCGGGGATGGGAGCGTCAGGTGATTAGGCGCTCTGTCTCGATGAGAGTTTGCGATGCTGGTTACGGTGAGGTCTTCATCGTGCGAGATAAAATTAAGAGTTGGTGAGAAAGCTGAATGATCTGGAATAAACGATTGAGCCGTCAGATGATAGGGGCACGATGACCTCTCCTTTTCGCACACTCGTGCTCACAAGCGGTCTCGACGATAAGAAGCCATGGTGGTGGGAGCACATTGAACATGATCCAGCCAGGTGTCAGCTCGACCACAAGAAGATATTGCTCAAGGGTGGAAGGTTAACCAGTGTATTTTCCTTTCGGTTCGTTGTATTTGTGGCTCAGGTCTTCTCCGTCGTGCTGGGCTCAAGGCATCGGTATCGCAATATTCTCACATTTGAGTGCGGATTTGAGTCGTTTCTCGTTGCATTTATTCAAACGTTAACCTGTTCCCGTCGGCCTAGGCACGTCATTCTGCAATTCATCATGAGAGAGAAAGATGAGAGTGTATTCTCAAGGTTGAAGTACGTCTTCATGCGGTGGTGTTTTTCCTCTGTGTATCTGTGTGTATGTTCCTCTCGTGCTGAAAGCTATTATTACCAGAAGGTGTTCGGGTGGCCCAGTACTAAGCTTCACTACATACCGCTTCATACCGATCCTCGTCTGTTAGAGCAGGGAAGTGGTAAAAACGATGGTGTTGTCCTCTCCGCCGGGCGGACGTTTCGTGATTATGGTACGCTTCTCGGCGCGTTCAGGCAGTTGGACGTGCCATTGCTCATCGTGGCTTCTCGATGGAGCCTCGATCCGAACGGCCTTCCTTCAAACGTGAAGATCCAGTATGACATGCCTGGCAGTGAGCTGATGTCGTTAATGGCTCAGTGTCTGGCTGTCGTCGTTCCGCTTGAGGAGCGAATGATTTCGATAGGTCAGAGCGTTGTGCTTCAGGCCATGACGCTTGGGAAGGCAGTTATCGCCACAAGGGTGAACGGAACCGAGGATTACATCGAACATATGGAAACAGGGATTTTAGTCCCACCAAAGGATCCTGGGGCGATTAGAGACGCAGTCGCGCTGCTCATTAGCAATGAAGATATTCGGCTGAAGTTGGGGCGTGCGGCTCAAGATCGCGTCAGGCAAATGTACCTGCCGGATCATTACGCAAAAGCTGTTTCAGCTCGGTTGCAGTTAGTTTCATAGGTTCTTCGACGCCCTGTAAATGGACGATAGCCAGAGGAGAAAGAACTGTGCTGGGTAGCCCTGGATTTACAGCAATAGCCGACTTGCAGAAAAAGCTTTTCCAGCTATGGCTAGTCAGAGCCGTGGTCGGATCATTTTTCCTTGTGCGTGGCTTGTGCCTCTTGGCTTTCGATCAATATAAGGGCATCTCCAATTTATGCTGGGTGTATAGAGTTTCCGGAGTAGGTCTGTTGTGCTCCATCGCATATCGAATCGTGACCGGTTTTATCTCGCGGAGAAGCGGGAGTGAAAGTCGACTCGTCAAGGCTTTCCTGGATAGCGAGGCCCCTGCCTTGTGTAAAAAACGGTTTTTAGGCGAGGCGTTTAATCTCGACTCAATGTTTCGTGATTTCATTGTACTCAAGCCGTCGTCTGAGGGTGAGAAGGGTGTTTTAGTGCTGGAGTATAGCCAGAAGTTTGATTTGTTCATTGCCCTCTTTGACCTTAACCGGATCATGAAAGACTATTACGTGGTTTTGGAGCCCTGCTGGGCGGGATATTGTGACCCCAGTATCCTTATGTTCGTCTCTTTCCTAAATGAAGTGATCGTTCAGTGTCCTGAGAACAATGATTTAGATTTCATTTCTGGCTTGAAGAGTAATCTCATTCCGATTGGTTTAGGCTCATCCGACTGGATCGACTCGGAACTGTTTGCCCCAAGGCAAGAGAAGCCCTTGAAGGAATATGATTTGGTTATGGTCGCCAATTGGGCGAAGCATAAAAATCACCGGCAGCTATTTAAAGCGTTGTGCCGCGTGAGGCATCGTCCGCTTTCTCTTTTGCTGATCGGAGTCGATTGGGGCGGTCGAACCGACAAGGACATCGTTTCAGAGATGAGTGAGTATGACCTCTCGCATGTAAAGCTGGAGATTAAGAAAAACATACCAGCCCGTGAAGTCGCCGACTGTCTCGAAAAATCAAAAGTTTTCTTGTTGCTGTCTGAAAAGGAGGGGAGTAATAGGGCGATCGTTGAAGCCTTATTCTCAGATGTTCCCGCAATCCTGTATGAGAAATTCATTGGTGGAGCTAGAGGGAAAATCAATGAGCGGACAGGAGTCTTGTCGTCGTTCCAGGACCTTCACGCAAAGATCGACTACATGCTGGAAGGGTATCGGCGTTTCACGCCGCGAGCGTGGGCGTTGGAGCATACTGGGTCAAAGAACGCTACAAGGAAACTGAATAGTTTACTCAAGACCATTGCTGAGTCGAAGGGCGAGAAATGGACTTCGGATATAGTGGAGAAAGTCAATAATCCAAACTTCTCTTATAAAGTTAAGGATTCGATTCCTCGAAGCCGACAAGCGAAGGCAATCGCAGAAGTTTATTATCGATGATGCTGTAAGGGCGAATTTCTTGATCGGCTGATCTCGCCCGGGTTGGATTCCCGTGAGAGTCCACAACTCTGAAGGGCTGACTCGGAAATTGTCCGTTGCTGGGTCTTAGTTGCGATGAAGCGGGTGAGTTCAGTTGTTTCAGGCGGCGGGAAGATTGGTCTCAGGGGAAAGTATATGAGCAGAGTAGCAGTCATTGTCGTCAACTACAATGCCGGCGATATGCTGCATGAGTGCTTGGCAGGGCTTGAAGCGCAATCTGTGAGGCCAGCGCGTGTGTTGGTGATGGACAATGGCAGTCACGACGGCTCACTCGATCGTTGCCAAGTCGATTTCCCATGGATGGAATTTCACCGGCTCAATGCGAATCTTGGTTTCGCCAGGGCAAATAACCTAGCAGTCGAGCTAGTTCCCGACTGCGAATGGATTGCCTTGCTCAACCCCGATGCGTTTCCCGATCGCTGCTGGCTCCAAGTGTTTGACGAAAGTGCAAGGCAAAACCCTGAAATTGACACGTTCGCGTCATGTATGGTTCGGGCCGACGGATCCGGCATCGTCGACGGGGCGGGAGATTGCTATCGCGTTGATGGGGTTGCATGGCCACGATATCAGGGTGAGTTAGTCTCTCGACTCCCACCAGATATTCAAGATGTTTTTGCCCCATGCGGTGGCGCCGGATTCTACAGGCGCACGGTCTTCGTAGAGGCTGGCGGTTTTAGCGAGCGGTATTTTTGCTACCATGAGGATGTCGATCTCGGTTTTCGTTTGCGATTGCAGGGTTGTCGCTGCCGATTCCTCCGTGATGCAATAGTTCGCCATGTCGGTTCTGCCATTGCAGGCAAAGGCAGTGACTTTTCTGTTTATCACGCACAACGAAACATGGTCTGGACCTATTTTAAGAATATGCCTTCTCCTTATTTTTGGATCTATTTGCCCGCCCATTTTCTTGTAAACATTGGTTCGGTTCTCTGGTTCGCGCTATACTGGCGCCGTTGGATCGTGTGGCATGCTAAGAGAGATGCGTTAAAGGCGCTTCCTTCCATATGGCGCGAGCGGCGAAAGATTCAGGCTGGTCGTCGTGTGTCGGCGCGTTTCGTGCTAGGGCCTATGGAGCATGGCACGGTGTTATCTTCAATCTTCCCCAAGCTAGTTAAACGCTTTCGGTATAGTTGAAAAAAGACGAGTTGAGCTTTTTCGTGGGCGTACCTAGCGCTATCTAGGGAGACCTGTGCCAGTCGGAGAAGGTGCTCACTTTAGTAACCTCTGATCTGGTAACGTATCTTCCTCATGCGCTGATGTCCTGGAGAGTTTGAAGTATAAAGCTCATTCTGGTGTTGGTCTCACCTGTTCTAATAAGAGGCGGTATTATGCAAAGTGTCCATATCCTAGGAATCTCAGCCTTCTATCATGACAGCGCAGCTTGTCTCATTCGAGATGGGGAAATTATCGCGGCTGCGCAAGAAGAACGGTTTACGCGGAAGAAGCACGATCCTGGTTTCCCTCATGAAGCCGTCCAATATTGTCTCAAGGCGGGTAATATCTCACTGACGGATCTTAAGTATATCGTTTTCTACGATAAACCGTTGGTGAAGTTTGAGCGCCTGCTCGAAACCTATCTGGCTTTTGCGCCGAAGGGGCTACAGTCCTTTGTCGCTGCTATGCCCGTATGGCTGAAAGAAAAGCTTTTCCTGAGGAACCTTCTTGAGAAGGAGTTTCTTGCCTTGTCGCCTGAAGGAAAGAAGTCTGACTTGCCGCCGGTGTTATTTTCGGAGCATCACGAATCACATGCCGCGTCGGCATTCTATCCGTCTCCGTTTGATACGGCGGTTGTCCTTTGCATGGATGGAGTGGGGGAGTGGGCGACAACATCGGCTTGGCTCGGCGAAGGGCGTTCGTTGAAGCCCTTGTGGGAGCTTCCGTTTCCGCATTCGCTGGGTCTGTTGTACTCCGCATTTACCTACTACACAGGATTCAAGGTCAATTCAGGTGAATATAAGGTCATGGGGTTGGCTCCTTACGGCGAGCCCAAATATGTAAAGGCTATCTACGAACATTTGATTGACCTGAAGCCAGACGGCACCTTCAGGCTCAATATGGACTACTTCAACTACTGCACAGGTCTTACGATGACGGGGGGGAAGTTCGATGACGTCTTTGGAGGGCCGCCTCGAAAACCAGAAAGTAAACTGGGACAGCGAGAGATGGATCTTGCCCGATCGGTTCAGGAAGTCACAGAAGAAGTCATGCTCCGCGTGAGTCGTACGTTGCATCGTGAAACAGGTGTCGAGAATCTCTGCCTCGCAGGCGGTGTGGCGCTGAACTGTGTTGGTAATGGCCGTATTCTGCGGGAGGGGCCATTCAAGAGTCTATGGATTCAGCCTGCCGCTGGAGATGCCGGTGGGGCGCTTGGCGCCGCCCTCACGGCGTGGCATCAATACGATGAGCAGCCACGGCCTAGCCGTAACGGTAGTGACAGGATGAAGGGGAGTTATTTGGGCCCTTCATTTACAAACGAGGAAGTGGAAGAGTTTTTGAAGAAGCAGGCCGCTCCATATGTTCGGCTCAATGGCGATGAGTTGTTTAAGCGTGTTGCTGAGGAGCTTTCGGCTGAAAAAGTGGTTGGCTGGCTTCAGGGCAGAATGGAGTTTGGGCCTCGGTCACTTGGGGGACGAAGCATTCTTGGAGATGCCCGGAGCCCCAAGATGCAATCGGTGATGAACCTGAAGATCAAGTATCGAGAGTCTTTCAGGCCGTTTGCCCCTTCCGTTCTAAGAGAGCGGGTTTCGGAGTATTTTGATTTAAGCTCGGACAGTCCCTATATGCTGATTGTCGCTCCTGTTCTTGAGAAGAGGAGGATTCCTCTTCGGACAGAGGACAAATCATTGTGGGGTATCGACTTGCTCAATGTTCCGCGTTCCGACATGCCCGCCATCACCCATATCGATTATTCGGCCCGCATACAGACGGTCCATCATGAGACGAATCCGAGCTATTACAACTTGTTGAAAGCTTTTGAAGCGAAGACCGGCTACAGTGTACTTGTGAATACTTCTTTTAATGTGCGGGGCGAGCCGATTGTCTGTACGCCTGAAGATGCCTACCGCTGTTTTATGCGAACAGAAATGGATGTGCTCGTCCTGGAGAATTGTGTACTGCTGAAGACGGAGCAAAAGCCATTGGAGGGGGATACGGATTGGAAGAGGGAGTTTGAGTTAGATTAGGAAGGAAGCGATTTCATGATCCAGCAAGATAATACTAAAGAGCTTCGTATATTTGGACTAATGGTCGGAGGAATTTTCTCGATCATCGGATTGTGGCCAATCTTTGTCAGAGGAGATTCTCCAAGGATATGGGCGGTATCCGTCGGGGGGGTACTTGTCGGACTTGGGCTGGCTCTTCCGTCGAGTCTTAAGCACATCCATCGTATCTGGATGAAAATCGGGCATGTCCTTGGGTTTGTCAACACCAGGATCATTTTGGGAGTGATCTACTATGGGCTGATTACTCCCATGGGCGTGATCATGCGACTTTCCGGGAAGGATCCCATGCACCGGGTGCTAGTACCAGATGCCGATACCTATCGAGTAATACGTCCACCACGGTCTCGGTTTCACATGAAGAATCAGTTTTAGCCGAAGGAGGAATTGTGATGGGCGAGTTTGTGTTAGAGTTGTGGGCCTTCATGAAAGAGCGAAAGAAGTTCTGGTTGCTTCCGATCATTATGGTGCTGCTTCTTTTAGGCGCATTGATCGTTCTCACCCAGGGCTCTGCTGTCGCCCCATTCATCTATACCCTGTTCTAAAGGGATTTCTTCCCATGGGTAATCCCTTGCCGCGACGGTCTTTACAGGCATTTAGTTTGGTATTATTGATCGCCTCCACTTCTCTGTCAGTGGCTGTGGCCGAAGGCATCGCTCGTTTTTTCATTCAGTTACCTCAAGAGAGAATTTATCCGCAAGTCCGCTATCAGGCGCATGCGGTGCGTGGATTTACATTGCGTCCGAACCAAGTGGCCTATACTAAAGATCAGGCGGCAACTATAGACACGCTTGGTTTTCGCACGAGCAGTATGCCTGTGACCACTGGCATGGCATCGTTCCGGATTCTTGCCCTCGGTGATTCTTTTACGTTCGGTTATGGAGTGGCCGACCATGAAACATGGCCGTCTGTGCTTGAGCGACGACTTGGCTCAACATTTCAGGTCATTAATGCAGGGACAACCAGTTACAGCGTGTTTCATGAGCTCGATCTTCTGAAAGAGAAGGGGCTAGGGCTGAAGCCTCGAGTGGTCATTCATGGGCTGTACTGGAATGATCATATGATGAACCATCCACCTCGCCCAACCGATCCCCCACTCTTAACTGCCGATGGACATTTTGCTTGGGATGGAGATGATAATCCGGCAAGCGACGCTCCCTGGCTTCGTGCAGTTCGCTGGCTGAGGAATCATTCTGTGCTTGCCAATTCTGCGCTGACACAGGCCCGTCGCTATTTCACCCCGCCAGATTCTGGCGTTCATCTATACGATGTTGAATATCAAAAATTCTTAGCGGGGCAGTTAGTGCCGGAAGCGTGGCAAGCTGTCGATGATTTCTATCGGGATATAAAACAGTTGGGTGAAGAGTCTGGATTTAATGTCTACGTGGTCATTTTCCCGGTCCGTGATATCATCGCGATGCCGGACCCCGCCAACCATGTGTATCCTCGATTCATTCGTGAACTGCTGGATCGGCATGGCATTCCATACTTCGATGGTTTTGCTCTCTGGCAACAGGCACACCTAGGAGTAGATCTATTCCTCCCGTACGACGAACACCTTACGGCCGAAGGGTATCGCATCATTTCGGATGGAGTCGCAGCTAATTTATGTTCGGGTGCGTTACGGGAACGATTTCGGGAACCGTTGCCATGCTGATTTTTCAGGAAGTTATTGATTTCGGTGGGAAGAGCCGACACCAGTCGAGCTGTTCTCGCTTTACGGTCCGATGTTGTATGTCAGGCGTCGTTCTGAGTGCGAAAACCCAGGAGGGTAATATTGCAACCCGCCATTGACAGACCTAGCATTCGCAGAGAATGGGCGATACGCCTCCTGCTGATTTCCGTATCCTGCGTGGTTGCTGTGGTATTTGCCGAAGCGACGGTGCGAGTTTTCTTTCCGATCTCTGATGGACTTGAGAACGTCACGCTTGATGGGAAACCGATCAAGGGCTTCTTTGATCCTGGCAGTGTGTACCGACAGGTTGCTAATGAGTATGACGCACTCACGACCATTACGGATAAAGGACATCGAGTGCCAGGAGTTGAGGGGAATCCAGACACCGTATTCATTGGTGACTCCTTTACGTATGGGTTCGGTCTCAATGATGAAGAGACCTTTGCCTTAATTTACTGCAAGCAACAGCGCCGTGAGTGTGTGAACCTCGGTATACCCGGTAGTGGCACATTGAGGCAGGTTGAAAAGCTTGAGGCTTTCATAGAAAAATGGCACTGGAAGCCAAAAGAGGTGAAGCTGTTTTTTTTCGGCATGAGCGGTAGTTTTTCCGCTGGTAACGATTTTGTCGACAACTACGATCGGTATATACGGGAGCATTCGAGTCAAGCCGAGGTCGAGCAGAGAGTGCGAGATGGAACTCCAAGGGGAGGAGAGCCGCTTGGACTCACCGAACGCCTGATCAACTTGCAAGGTGCTATTCTGGAGCACTCAACCTTAATGCGTCTTGCTAAGTATCACTGGGGGCCGATGCTCAAGAGCCTTTTTGTGGTAGATCCCGGTAACGAACGCATGGCGTTGGCTTTAGCGGCGACCAGGGAGAGCCTCTCCAAGCTAGACGAGTTAAGCCGCCGAATTGGTTTTGACTATAGTATTTATCTTTTGGTCCCGGTGCAGGATATTATTCGAGGTACGTACGGAGAAACGTTGGCGACACTCAATGGAGTTGCACCAAAACCTGTTATAGCTACGGCACAGTTGTTCCTCGACTCACCTAAGGATTATTACTTTGCGTTCGATGGGCATTTTAACGCGAAGGGCAGTAAACGTATCGCAGAGTTCTTGATATTGAATGACCACTGACACGATGAACGCTGAGGGTGATTCTTGGGAATGAAGCGGGTTAGCTTGGTACGAACAATAGCGAGGACACTCGTTCTTATCTTCGTGGCCGTAGTAAGCGTGGCCGCCTATTTTCTATATCCTCCTGAGCCACGAGCAATCACGTTCCCGGGGGGCAAGCAATTTGCGTTTTCGATTGTCGATGATACGGATATGGCAACCCTTGAGCGAGTCAAGCCCCTCTATGAGCTGTTGTCTCGGTATGGAATTCGTACGACGAAAACAGTCTGGGTTTTAGAGTCCAACGAACTCGCTCATTCGCCGAACCGAGGCGATTCATTGCGCGATCCTGCATACCGTGCGTTTATTCTTGATCTGAAGAGTAAGGGGTTCGAAATCGCGTTGCACGGTGTTCGTGGCGGTAGTAGCGAGCGGACGGACATTATCAACGGCCTTGAGGAGTTTAGGGGGGTGATGGAGCAGTACCCCGCGATACATATCAATCACTCGCTTAATCGAGACAATGTCTACTGGGGTGAGCATCGGTGGTCGTTTGCCCTCTTTCGATGGGCCTATGCATTGGTAAGTAAACATGAGTTTTCCGGGCAGGATAGTATGTCGGCCTATTTCTGGGGTGATTTGGTCAAGCAGCGCATTCGGTACGTTAACCAGTTTACGTATGGCGACATAAACCTTCTTGCTGTCAAT
This sequence comes from Nitrospirota bacterium, assembly GCA_030645475.1. Classification (NCBI taxonomy): domain Bacteria; kingdom Pseudomonadati; phylum Nitrospirota; species Nitrospirota bacterium. Next base: position 55,915 of record JAUSMA010000021.1, on the reverse strand, counting down.
CCTTCGATGCCGTACCGGTTGGCAGATAAACCGTACGTCAATTACTGGTTCCCAACTGCAGATGGAGACAACCTTGACCGGTTCGACGAGCTTCTCCGGACCGAGAACCTCGATCGGCTTGAGCGAGAGGGCGGAGTCTGTTTAGTATACGTCCATATGGGGGCAGGCAGCTTCAATCGAGACGGTGGACCCGATCCAAGGTTCGAATCCCGCTTGAAAGACCTAGCCTCGCGCAATGGCTGGTTCGCGCCGGCATCGGAAATACTTGATTATTTGAGGGCGCAACCAGGCTGGAGGGCCGATTTGAGCTTTCGAGAGACAGTCCGACTTGAAATACTGTTTCTCTGGAATGCAACCCTTCGGGGTATCCTCCCTGCCCCCCCTCATCATACACACTAGGGGTATGCCGAAATTTCTGATGGTATTTTAAGCTAGATCACAATGGATTACATACGATGAGTACATCGTCGCCTTATTACAGAGGCTCTAGAGTAGAAGTAGCGAAATTTTTGCCGGAGCAATACGTAAAGGTCTTAGAGGTAGGATGTGGCGAAGGTGGCTTCCATAATAACTTACTGCAAGATAGTGAGCATTGGGGCATTGAGCCAGTTCACGCTGCATGCTGTATCGCCCGCGGTAAGTTACATAGGGTAATTGAGGCATCCTATCTAGAGGCTTTCGGCCAGCTCCCAGATAAGTATTTCGACATAGTCATATGCAACGATGTCATCGAGCACATGGTCGATCATGACGAGTTTTTTCGCACGATCAAACAGAAAATTAAGGAAGACGCCTGTCTCGTTGGCTCAATCCCAAATGTAAGGTATATAGGTAATTTAGCTAAATTACTGTTCAATGGAGATTGGAAGTATGAAGGCGAGGGAGTTCTTGATCGGACCCACCTCAGGTTCTTCACTCAAAAAAGCCTTATAAGATTATTCCGTGAAAATGGATTTGCAATTGAAGCGTTTGCTGGAATTAACGAGGTGGAGCCAGGACTGGCGTCGCCCCGAAAGTTTCTGAAGTACGTGTTAACTTTTATTTTTGGGCGAGACACTCGATTTCTGCAGTTCGGCTTTCGTATTAGATACATGGGGCCATCCGATAAATAGTGTCTACTATTGCAAGCGCAGCGCGCATCAGCATTCTCTCTTCGCGAACAGATCATTTACAAAGGAAGAGCAACTATGAAGCCGGATGTCGTAGGAGCTGGAAAGTATTGTGCTGTTCTTTTACTTGTGTTTCTGTGTGCGGTTGCACTTCCGCCCGGTGTTGACGCAAAAACGCTCTACGTGAATGGCGCCGTTGGCAATGATGCCGTGACCTATGCCAGTAACGCTGAAAATTCACCCTGGCGCACTATCGGGCGAGCAGCATGGGGGAGTGCGAGTTATGTTGTTCCTAATGGGAGTCAAGCGGCCCAAGCTGGTGATACTGTATTGATTGCGGCAGGGACCTACTGGGAAGGCGGGAGTACGGGAGGCGATCGTTTTACGGTGTCGCTCAATCCCGCTAATAGTGGGACGCCCGGGAGTCCCATCACGTTTCGCGGAGACGGGACAGTACATATCAGGCTCCTGGCGACATATCGCGGAGCCATGATTGGGTGTGCATCCCGTGACTACATAGTCTGGGATCATTTTGTGATCGATGACTACTACGGCGGTAGTAAGGAAGATACTGGGCCGGTGGTATTTTACCTCTCACATCATTGCGAACTCATCAATAGTGAGGTGATTGCACATCGCGGTTCCTACTACCACGATTATCCAATATTTGATGCGAACTATCGGGGCGTTAGTCTTGAGCCTGCCTATTTTACAACGATTCGGAATAATCGAATTCACGGCTTTACGGGAGCGTCCGGAGGTATCATGGCCTATGATAGCGATGATAGCCTCATTGAGCACAATGAAGTCTATAACTCAAAGATCTGTATTTATCTTAAGGGCATGCATGCTGGTCGTACAATGGCTCGCAATGTCATTCGACGTAATTATGTTCACGATTGCAATCGAGGCATCCAAACTGAGAGCGCACAGGATACGCTCATATCCCAGAATCTGGTTGTGAATAGCTCTCAATCAGGGTTCTATGCAGGGGCGTTGGGGGGGCCTACGCGTTCCCGGTTTATCAATAATACAGTCTATGGAAGTGTAGAGGGCAGCGTATCGATGGTCGCAACCTACATGAGGGATGTTGAGTTTCTGAACAACATTTTCGTTAATGCACCTGCCGCTTATTCTAGTTGGAATGTGGATAACCCTGGTCTTCATTCGTTTAGTGCCGACCGAAATTTATATTACAACCACCCTCGTCATGCCGATTACACGGGTGGGCCCGTTTCTTTCTCCCGAATGCAGCGCACCTACGGGAAAGATGTCAACTCGATTGATGGCAGCGATCCGCTGTTTGTCAATGTCTCGGTCGGCAACTTTCGGCTACAGAGGGGTTCTCCTGCGATCACCCTGGGCCGTGATGTATTGGATCTGAATAACAACGGGAGCACTCTCGATGCAATCCCGGCCGGTGCGTACATCACGGGGTCCGAGGCCATCGGTCTCCTTCCACAACCTCCGGTTCAGCGATGATCTGCGACGTATTTCGGGGTCGTCGCGTTTCACATACAGAGCTAATCTTGACGCCACAAGTTCTCTCTTGAGACTGTCCTGTTAGACAGTGTCCTACGGTGCTGTTAGTAGCAACTGTATTCCGACTGGTGTCGCAGGCGGTGTAAGGTCAGCGGTGCCGCCGGTGCTGCCGGAGATATCAACTCCGACCGTCTGACTTCCGCCATAGGCACCGAGTTCCCCACCCGTCGATGAGGCAGTTTTCAACGCATGCCCAGCGTTAATCCTGAAGTTGTTGTTTGCACGATCCATAAATGGGCTGGATGTCAACTTTTGGCTATTTGCATCTCGTCCATTAATTGCCGCTAACCAGGAGCTCATGGAGTTGTATTGGGTGCCGTTATATACGTAGGTCTCAGTTCCACCGTTCTTGTAGTAAGCGTTGTTACTCATTATGGCGGGGAGCGTGTTGCCGAGCGACACCTCATGTCCAAACGTTCCACTGTTGTTATCCACGATGTTGTTTGTGATGACGACGTTTGACGCGATCCCATTGTTCCGTGTGATGATTCCGCCCTCCGTGTTGATACTTGCTGCATCTACCTTTGCTACGGTCACATGATCAATGATGAGATTGCGTGCTGGGCTCGTTTCGCTCGACATTACCACGCCGCCACTCTGCGCGGTGTTGTAGCATAAGCTGTATTGGAGCGTCGTCGTGTTTACTGAGTCGAGGTCGTTGAACTGATAACACGAGGAGACATCCGACACGATGCCGTAACGGATAGTGCCGTAGTTGAAAGCGCCGCCTGCCGGCGCCGTCCCCTTGAGGAAGATCCCTCTCTGCGTATTTCTGATTTCAAAATGTTCAATCAGAAAATTTTGATCCCCGTATTGATCGCTAAAGAGGGCATTTTGAGGGGTTGTCGAGCCGGTACTATTGTTGATGAAGTCGTAAGTCCGGAAGTTACTGAGTACAGTATCTATGGCAGCATGTGGGCGATAGATAACCGCATTGCTGGCTATGGTGAGCGTTGCTCCCTTAATGACGAAATTCCTGAAATGTATCCCCCTCGCTGACTCCGGGCGTATGACTCCGGAGTCCTCCCTTACGTAGGCTTGCGCCATATCGACATAAAACCCGTCGAAGGTAATGTAGTTGCGCCCGTTGGCTCCATACATGGGAGCGCCAGTGCCTACCCCTATGCCATTTACGATGCTCGGTGCGCCCCCGTCATGTCGTAGCTCTGTGCGAAGTGGGTTTGTTTCCACGCTTGCCAGCGCCACCGCGGCATGCTTGGTGACATAAACAATCCGGCGATCGGAGGCACCGGAGTTGGTCGGGTTAAAGGCGGGAATGCGTGAGCTATTTGTGGTCGGTAGCCGAACGCTGATGCCTGGCAGTACTCCCACGACATCGCCGGCTACAGGTTGCGTTGCGCATTGGGACATATTCCAGGGGGCGCCCAATGTTCCCGATCCATTGCTGTTCAGTGCCCTGGTTGGATCGCAATAGTGATTCGGCGGGCCATAGGTGTTTTGGCGATAATCGCTCGGATCAAATGCCAATGCAGGCAGGGTATAGACACCGAGAATTAAACATACAAGCGGTAGTATTCGTCGCATCAGTTCACCTCCATCGATCTAGTATCTATTCAGGATATCCAGCGTCTTACTTGAAAGAGATCCCCTTCCTGGATCGGGTAGAGCTAGGGGTGGTTGTGTGGTTCTTGGTTTTGTGCCTATCGTTAGTTCAGGGGTGTTTTCCTTCACGGCATCGAGTACAGATTTGGGCGTAAGTACGGATTGCATGAGAAGGAAGCCATTTGTGCAACCTGTCTTTTCATATTCCGATAGAGCATGCGTAAGCAAAAGTAATGCCAGCGTGGCTATTGGCTGACTGCAACTCAAAGATCTATTTATTCGGCCAGTTACTCGGAAAGAATGACAGGATTGAATATTCATAAGATCTCAACGTACTGTAGGACCTTTCCTTCAATTGACCAATATCACCCAACGAGCAGTTTTCTCTTTCTGGATTCGGAAGTACCTTTCTTTCACCTTGATTAATTATCGAGAAGGTCGAGCCGAGTATATCTGGCCATGTAGGGCCAGTTGATAATTGTTGTTCGTTGCAATTTAATTGTGCCTCTGCCTCTTCTTGTTCCGATCCGATTTTACTAACTGAAAGCCATAGCAGTTTGTGGGTACGCAATACTTAGTGTGACCCCTGTCAGCTGCTGCATCGGTAATCATCTACATACCGTCGACCACGAGAGTCTCGCCTTTTGGTTCCTATGCCACCAGGGCCATTCGGTGTTTGAGTGCCAGCCTTCAGAGACTCCCTCATGTTCGCAGGGGGGGGCATCTCCCTGTCTGATAGAGTTCGGCTGGAGGCGGCCCCAACTTCACAGAGGGTAAAGCTCTCTGGCGCTTTCTATGGAATGTCAATCCTTGCTTCAGTTGAAAGCCCGCTTTCATTGCCTGCCGAATCGTAGGCCGTGACGGCAAAAAAGTATGTGGTGCTCGCCGAGAGCCCTGTCGCCTGATAGGAGAGCGTTCCCGCAGAGACTGTGGCGATGGCAGCGCCATATGCGCCTGATGCTGTTCTCCGATAGACCTTATATCCAGCCAAGTCTGGCTCTGTATTTGCGGCCCATGTCAATGTAACAGAATAGGTCGTGGGAGCACTGACCGTCAATGTGACGACAACTGTTCTTGATGTTGCCCCAGTGGCACTGACAGTAATGGTTCCATTATAGGTTCCGGCGGTAAGCCCCGTCGTATTCACCGCTGCTGTCAATGTACTACTGCTACTGCCAGATGGGGGCGTGACGCTTAGCCAGGAAGCGGTATCGCTCACGATCCAATTTGCGATTCCTCCGGTGTTTGTCAGCGTAACGGTTTGATTCGCCGGATTTGATCCGCCCTGTGTTGCTGTATAGGTCAGACTTGTTGGGCTCAAGCTGATACTGGGGGCTGCGGTAACGGTGAATGTTACGGGAACGGTTCTACTCGATGCTCCGGTCGCGCTCAGGGTGATATTTCCGGTATAGCTGCCGGCTGTTAGGATTCCCGTCGTCACGCTTACGGATACCGCACCATTTCCAGTGGCGGAGGAGGGTGAGGCTGCCAGCCAGGTGGTGTCGGGAGTTGCGCTCCAGCTCAAGGTTCCGCCACCGGTGTTACTGATATTCAGAGTTTGTGCGGCGGGGTTTCCTCCTCCTTGCTGAGCGGTAAAGGACAGGCTGGACGGGCTCATGCCAATTGTCGGTGGAGCCGCAACTGCAAAAGTTACGGGAACGGTAACCGAAGTGGCGCCAGTGGCCGCGATCGTTATCGTACCAGTATGGCTGCCCGCAGCCAGGCTGCCGGTCGCTGCGGTCAGGGTTACCGTTCCATTGCCTGTACCTGAGATTGGGGACGCTGTCAGCCAAGCGGCATTGTCGCTGACTGACCACGTCAATGTGCCACCGCCGGTGTTGCTAATGGTCAGAGTCTGGTTTGCTGGATTAACTCCACCCTGTGTCGCGGCAAAGGTCAGACTGGTCGGGCTTGCGCCAATCGCCGGCGGCACGGGGGCCGCTGTGACCGTAAGGCTGACAGGAATGGAAACTGAAGAGGCTCCAGTGGCGGAGAGTGTGATCGTTCCATTATGGGTTCCAGTGGCTAGCGCTCCTAGTAAGGCGGTAACGGTTACCGCGCCGTTGCCGGTTCCTGAGGCTGGTGCGACTGCCAGCCATGCTGCATCATCGCTGGCCGTCCACGTCAATGTGCCACCGCCGGTGTTGCTGATGGCTAGCGCCTGAGTTGCTGGGTTGGCGCCTCCTTGTTGTGCCGTAAACGACAGACTGAGCGGACTTGCTCCGATCGCTGGTGGTACCGGCGCTGCCGTGACGGTGAGCGCTACCGGGACGGTGACGGATGTTGCCCCTGGGGCAGAGAGTGTAATGAGAGCATTGTAGCTCCCTGCCGTCAGAGTGGTGGTATTCACTGTCAAAGTAGTAGTGCCGTTTCCGGTACCGGTGGTTGTCGACAACGTCAGCCAAGCGGCATTGTCGCTAGCGGTCCAGTTCAAGGTTCCGCCACCTGTGTTGCTGATCGTCAGGGTTTGGGTTGCCGGATTGGACCCCGCCTGTGCTGTGAAGGAGAAGCTTGCTGGACTTGCGCCAATCGCGGGAGCCATGGGAGTAGTGGTGACGGTAAATGAAACAGGGACAATGACCGGAGAGGCTCCGGTCGCGCTGAGCATCACGGTACCGCTATAACTTCCTGCTGTCAGGGCTCCGGTAGTTACGCTTACAGACACGGAGCCAGCTCCGGTCCCCGCAGAGGAACTGAGCGACATCCAGGCTGCGCTATCGCTCGCAGTCCAGCTCAAGATTCCACCACCGATATTGCTGATGGTTAAGGTCTGTGCGGCGGGATTGCTGCTTCCTTGCTGAGCTATAAAAGACAGACTGGTCGGACTTATTCCGATCGCGGGAACAACTGAAACTGCTGGGGCCGAAGGCGGTGCGATCAATTGGGCTAGTCTTGGCATCTCTGCGGCCAATCTACGCATTGTTCGCCCACCGGAACCTCTGGGGCCTGAGTTGCCCGGGTTAGCCGTGCTCGCAGCGGCCAGTGGGACAGATCCGGCCAACGCTGTGCCAGTTGCAATGGATCCGATGTTTGGCGTCGGAGCGGCGCTCATGGCCGCAAGAGGTATGGCTGCTCCGACGCTTCTGCTGAGCGTTGAGGGTTCTTTTGGTTGAGAAGTTGGGTTGTCGTTTTGTGGCGTCGATGAAATTGTGGGTAAGGAGGCTGATGGGGAGGGCTCGACGGACGCAATGGGATTGCTATCAGGCTTTCGAATCAGTCGGTGCGGTTTGCGAACTGTGGGTTGTGCATTCTTCTGTTCCAAGGATCTCATTGGGGATGGAGAGGCAGGGGGCATGTTATCGAGTCGGCGACTTTGAATACCTGTTCTGCTGGTTTCCTGGCTAGGTTGGCCTGTCAGCTGCTGGGCGGAGGCGGAGGACATGGGATGAAGCAGTAGCGGCGTGGCTACAACGCCAAATAGCATCATGAGAGTCAAATGTAATGGTTGGTGTATCGCTTGGCGCATGGTCTAGATCCTCCGTATTTCACTATCCGCCACTACGAGTATCGATCGAAGCGGATTTTATGCAGGCCCCAATGAGAGGCAGATGCCCCGACCATGGTAGGTCTGATTCGGGTATGCACTGCCAGTGGGGGAGGCTGAGCAAGAGCAGTGCCCTAGTTCGCATCTGTAGGTCTGGTGGCGTCTCAGCTTCAAATCAATTCAGTAAAACAAGGACTTGAGGTGTCTGCTTGGTAAAACTTTTGGTAGGGGAAGGCAAGGCCGGTGTAGGTGTGGAAGGTGGTCAGCTCCAAAGATTTGAACATATTACGCTACAGATTCACTATGAACTCTAAATAGCTGAAAGATATTAAGTTTATATATTATCATGGCGAGTTGTATCGTCGGAACTAGGCGAGAGTATGCAGCTTTTTGATGGTACAAGACAGTGTTCTTGCGCTGTTTGGCCAGGGGGATGAGGAGGGTAGTTTTGTTAGTAGCCGTTCATGATAGATGTGATTTGTGCTCCCACGTGGTTAGCAAGGGAAAGTGGCCAGCTCTTGCAATGTCTCATCAGGCGAAAAGGTGGTTGTCGGCGAGATCAAGTGTTGATGAGATGTAGCCCGGAGATGTTATCTCAATGCTCTCTTGAGTTTCTTGAGGAGTTGCTAAGATTATCGGCGGGAGTAAAAACGAAAAAGAAAAATCGATTGAACATGTTCCGACAACATGACCGGTTCCTAGCATAGATTCACTCGATTTCGTTGACGGAAGTCGGAGGTTCTGCCATTCTGATAAAAACTAATCGGAGAGGACTCATGGCTCAACAAAAAGAGACATCGCGAAAAATTGCAGTTGTAGGACTCGGCTATGTTGGTCTTCCTATTGCGGTCGCATTCGGGAAACGGCAGCATGTGATTGGTTTTGATATCAACAAGGCAAAGATTGCAGAGTTACAGAAGGGCCTTGACCGTACAGGTGAGGTGTCTGCTGCTGATCTGAAAGCGACGGACGTTCACTATACATTCCAGCCTAGTGATCTCAAGGCCGCAGATTTCATCATTGTGGCCGTCCCTACGCCGATTAATGAAGCTCTTCAGCCTGATTTGACGGCTCTTCGCAAATCATCTGAGCTCATAGGTGCCAATCTCTCACCTGGTTCGATTGTGGTCTACGAATCGACGGTCTATCCCGGCGCCACCGAGGAAGTGTGCCTTCCTATTTTAGAGAAAGTCTCCGGGATGAAAGCAGGTGTTGATTTTAAGATTGGGTATTCCCCAGAACGAATCAATCCGGGAGATAAGGAACATACGCTGGAGAGAATTATTAAGGTCGTGTCGGCCCAAGATGATGCATCGTTAGCGATTGTCGCCGAGACGTATGAACTTGTGGTTAAGGCGGGGATTCATCGGGCTTCCAGCATTAAGGTTGCTGAAGCGGCGAAGGTAATTGAAAATACCCAGCGAGATTTGAATATCGCGCTGATGAATGAGTTGGCACTCATCTTTCACCGACTTGGAATTGATACCAAGTCTGTACTGGATGCGGCAGGAACGAAGTGGAATTTCCTGAAGTTTACTCCGGGCCTCGTTGGCGGCCATTGTATTGGTGTAGACCCGTATTATCTGACTTCCAAGGCTGAATCAGTCGGTTATCATCCTCAAGTAATCCTAGCCGGTCGGCGTATCAACAACGGGATGGGGAAATTTATTGCGGAACAAACGATGAAGCTGCTCAGTCAACTTCCTCGGCCAGTCAACGATCTCAAGGTGGCAGTGTTAGGACTCACATTTAAGGAGAATGTGCCGGATCTGCGCAATAGCAAGGTCCCCGATATTATTCAGGAGTTGCGCGAGTATGGTGTTCAAGTACTTGTACATGATCCGATCGCCGAACCAGAGGAAGCGGTCGCAGAATACGGCATTCATCTCCAGCAGTGGGATGATTTGAAGAACGTCGATGGATTGATTGTTGCCGTGGCTCACCGTGCGTATGCCGAAATGAACTTGCAAGAATTGCTCAAGCCTCTTCGGGATCAGCGTGATGGGGTAGTGATTGATGTGAAGAGCCTACTTGATCGGGCGAAGCTCTCATCCTCGTTGAAGTACTGGCGCTTGTAGCATAATAGAGGGTGGTCGGTTCTGCCTGCCGACCCAGGAACCAGGGCCTTTCACCGGGGCCCTGGTTCTTCAGAGTTGGGGAAGTTGGCTTGGCCTCCCCGAGAACTCTTCAATCTAATACGTGCCAAGCACGGCCTCCCATATCTCACTGTCAGCAGAGTTTGTGAATCTCATTGCCCCACTCTATAGAGGCTGCTATAGATGGCTTGTGGCATCAAGACTCCACGTAGTTTCACCTGGGTCAATTTTTCGCGTTGGCTGTATTTTGGTAACCAATGGATAGCGAGGGCAATACGATAGTGAAGCATACGGCAATAGGGATGTGCTGTGTCCTTGGAACAATGGTGGCTCTTTCTGGCTGCGCCTACTTCAGCTCTCCTGATATCAAGCGAGGCGACCAACAACTCGCTGCAGGGAAATGGGAGGAAGCGAGTCTCGCCTATAAGCAAGCGCTGAAAGACGATCCCTTCAATCCCACTTTACAGAGCAAATACATCATGGCTCGAGAACGAGCCGCGGCCTTGTATGAGGAGCGAGGACGTACTTATCTCAAAGAACATCAGCCCGACCTTGCGTCGGAGCAGTTTAAACGTGCACTTACCATTGAGCCGTCCAGCCAGGAGCATCAATCAGGATTGCTAGAAGCGCTTCGCTTGAAAGATGCGCGTGGCCAGAATCGAGAAGCAGATCGCCTTGCCCAACTCGGTCGGACTGATGAGGCCATGGAAGGTTACGCTAGAGCAGCTGAGCTGGATCCTTCGTTCAAGGAACCTCTCGAAAGTATCTCCAGGCTTACAGAAGAGCAGCAGGCACTGAGCCGTGACGATCGGCGGAAGCAACCGGTGACACTTCGGTTTCGCAATGCCGGGCTCAAAGAAGTCTTGGAAGGGATTGGAAAGGCCGGAGGGATTAATCTCATTTTCGATAAGGATGTCCGAAATGACCCCGTGACCATTAGCATTCAGGACACGCCGTTCGATGATGCGTTCAACCTCATTCTCAACAGCAATAGCCTGTTCTCCCATACCATATCCCCGGGTGTTGTGATTGTCAGCCCGAATACCAGGCAGAAACAGGAGCAGTATCAAGATCTGATGATTCGGACGTTCTATTTGTCTAACGCCAAAGCGAAAGACATGCTGGTGTTGTTAAAGAGTATGCTCGACTCCAAACGGATGCATGCCAATGAACAATTGAATACGATTGTCATTCGGGATCAACCCGAAAAACTGGAGATGGCTGAAAAGATCATCCTGGCCAACGATCGTCTGGACTCTGAAGTGCTGTTTGATGTCGAAGTGTTGGAAGTCGATCGTACGGTCGATCAAACCTATGGTCTGACCTATCCCAAGCAAATCGCCGGCGCCATTGTGCCTCCAGGGTTTTCTGGTGCGATCGCCGGGGATGTTGCGCAGCAGTTCACCCGCGGACAACTCACCGACCTTGGGGGGAACAACTATCTCTTCAAGCTTCCAACTAACATCCAGTTGGACTTCTTTAAACAGATTACAGAAGCCAAGACCCTCGCGTCACCGAAGGTTCGGGTGGTCAATAATAAGAAAGCGGAAATCAACATTGGGGACAAGCAGCCAATTCTGCTGTCCACGACGAATGTCTTGCCAGGGCAAGCTGCCACAGGCGCCGTTCCAACAACCTCGACGGTGACCTCGATTGAATTCCGTGACACGGGAGTCAAGTTGACTGTTGAGCCATCCATCCATCTAGGGAACGAATTGTCCTTGAAGATGAAGATTGAGGTCATTCGCCTCGGCGAGCAGGTGACCCTCCAAGCCAATCCCCCCATTACTCAGTTTAAGTTCGGCAATCGGTCCGCGGAAACCATGCTCAATGTGAGGGATGGCGAAACCATTGTGCTGGGAGGGCTGATCCAAGAAGAAGACCGGAAAACCCGCACGACCATCCCATGGATCGGCGATCTTCCTTTTATCGGTAATCTCCTGAGCTCGTTTATCACCAAACGGGTTACCACCGAGGTGATCTTGACGATCACCCCCCACATTATTCAAGGCATGACTCCTCCCGGGTTGAGTAAACAGGTGTTCTGGTCCGGGACTGATTCAACCTACGCTACGAGCCCGCTGTTTACCCCACAGGGGAAGAAAATGTCCATGATGGGAAGTGGGGCCGCCAGTGCGGGGTTCTCATCGTTGGGAGGGGCCTTAAAAGGGGGAGTGGCAGGGAAAGCTGCTACAGCATCACTCACCCCATTGGTGCCGGTGGGGGCTGCCGCTTCGATCAGACCGGATGAGTCGGTCATTCAAATGGGAAAAGAGTTTACGCTTGCCATCGATGACGAGCGTCTTCGGCCGACGGCAGAAGGCGTGTTTCAGCTTCAGTATGATCCAAAGGTGCTGGAGTTCAGAACGATCCTGAATGGCAACGTCGTACCGCTCGATAGCACGGGTGAGGAGGCCTCCAGTAGCCTGGGGGCGCAAGCAGGAATGGTTGCTTTTAAGATTTCGCCCGCAGCAAGACAGGTCGGCGGGCGGACCGTCACGGTCACCTTCTATGCCAAGGCGCCTGGCGTGTCGCCTATGCGTGTGGTGTTGGTGGATTCCTCTGCAGAATCATCCACGGCACCACCTCAAGAAGGAAAAGGTATTGTGAGGGTGCGGTGAAAGAGTCAGGCGTGACCCTTTTGGAGCTTCTGATCACGCTGACGATTGTGATGGTCCTTGCTTCTGTCGCGATGCCGCTTAGTCGACTGTCGGCGAAACGAACTCACGAAATAGAATTGCGTCAGCATTTGAGGATCATGCGGGCGGCCATTGATACCTTCAAGTTGGAGTGGAACCGCGATGGCGACGTATTATTGGGGCCGGCTTGTTTGAAGAATAAGCTCACATGCAAAGACGTAACGAGCGCTTACGGATATCCGAAGTCGCTGGATATGCTCTTGGGGATTAAGCTCACCGGTGAAGAGGCGACAGTGAGGGGCACGACGACGAAGCGTTACCTGAGGAGTCTTCCACTCGACCCCTTAACCGGCAAGGCCGATTGGTTATTCCGATGTTATCGAGATGCGCCGACTGCATCGAGTTGGTGCGGGGATGATGTCTACGATGTGATGACTCAAAGTCAGGACGCGGCTTTAGATGGAACGAAGTATCGAGATTGGTAGGCGTGGCACAGGGGGCTCAGATGGCTTTACCCTGATCGAACTGATGATCGTGGTATCGATTATCGGTATACTTGCCACCCTGGCGGTGCCCTCATACCAATCGTCGGTTGTCAAAGCCAAAGAGGCTGCCTTGCGTCAGGATCTGTCGACACTCCGCGATGTGCTGGATCAACACAAGGCCGATCAGGGAAAGTACCCGATGTCTTTGGCGGCATTGGTGGGTGCCGGGTATTTACGGGGAATGCCAAAAGACCCCTTCACTGGTTCCACGACCACCTGGCAAGAGATTTCTGATCCTGTCGAAGGGGGCGTGGTCGATGTCTTTTCAGGGGCTGAATTTGTGGGGACGAACGGTACCCCGTACAATCGTTGGTAAGGATGTTTATGTGCAATCACGATCGTAGTCTGGTCCAGGCTTCAGCCGACGCAAGACGCGCCAGTTCTTCAATGGTGCGAGTCGGAGTGTTAACAGTTGTCGGTTTAGCTTCAGCCCTGTTTGTGGGATGTGGCGAGCTTGAGCCGATGCGCGAGCCGGAGGTGGTTGATCTTCAGCTGACCACCGACACGTTAAAATCGTCGGTGCGCGATGCGCAGCGGACGGTGGCGGAGTTGCGGGCCGATCTTGAAGTGCGGCGGAGTGAATTGGCCGAGGCTCAGGTGGCTCGAGCCCAGCTGGAAGGCCGAGTCAGGGAAGCAGAGCGGCGGGTCATCGAAGCGCGGCAGGTGATTGAGTTGCAACGGGAAGAGTTGGCCGTTGCTCGGGCGGAACGAGCTCGTGTGTCACGAGGCAGCCATCAGTTGCAGGGCCAGTTGAAACAGATGCAGAAGCAGTTTGCTCAACCAGGGAAATCGGAATCGGCTCATGATGGGCAGGAGGCCGTTCCCCTCCCGTCTCGCGGTGCGATGCGCAAAGGTTCGAAGGCGACACAGGTTCCTGCACAACGAAATCAGCTCTCGGAGTTTCCTGGGACGCCTCAGGCGGGTGCTATCACAGCGACGGTGTCGCAGGTGCCGATCGACCATGAGCCTTCGTCAGCGGTTGAGCAGCAGTTGGCTCCAGCTAAGCATGTTTCTGTAAAGCCTGGTGATACGCTTTGGAGTATCGCACAGAAGTATCGAGTCAATATGGAACGTCTGCGGACGCTCAATCAGTTGGCCGACAATAGGATTGTCATTGGACAGGCCTTATGGTTGCCGGATGATCGGCCCATGTCCGTGGTCGGTGCCGATAAAGTTGCGTCGACGCCATAAGCATCCATTCCTGTTATCCGCCTGATATTTGTGCACGTCTTACCATGCCTGTCTTTGCTTACAGAGTGGCCCGTTCTGATGGCTCAACCCTCGATGGTCAGATTGAGGGAGAGGAAGAATACCTTGTTCGAGCCAAACTGGAAGGCCAAGGCTTTCTTGTTTTTCGTCTGCAGAGACAGGGGGGGGCTCCAACCGGTTTGGGCCTTGGGTTGCAGGCGTTTGGGAAACTTCCACTTGGCGAATTTTTGGTATTCAATCAAGAGCTGCTCGCTCTTGTGAAAGCCGGTCTCCCCGTATTGCGGGTGTGGGATCTCTTGATCGAGCGATCTAACCATACAGGATTTCAGCAGTCCTTGCGGACGGTTCGACAGGATATTCGTGGAGGGGCGTCGGCTTCAGAAGCGCTGGCAAAACACCCGGCCCATTTTTCTGAACTGTATATTGCGACGATCAAAGCGGGAGAACAATCAGGGAATCTCGCCGAGGTGCTGCAGCGATTCATTGCGTATTTGAAATTGATGATCGGGCTGCGCCAGAAAGTTTCGAAAGTACTGGCCTATCCTGCCTTTCTCGTGCTTGTCGGGATTGCCGTTATTGGGTTTCTGTTGACGTACGTCGTGCCGACATTCGTGTCAGTCTATGCAGAGACGTCGAAATCGTTGCCGCCCGCCACACAACTGTTGCTCGATGTGGTGACAGGCGGCAAAACATACCTGATGCCTGGGTTTGCAGGACTCGCTATTTTTGGGCTCATAGGTCGCGCGTACTATGCGACGTCGGCTGGGCGACTCGTCGTGGATCGACTGTTATTGAGCGTGCCCATCTTGGGGCCGATTTTCGTGAAACATTATACGGTGCAGCTCACTCGCACGCTTGCGACGATTCTTGCCGGAGGCACTCCGCTTGTGGAGGCATTGTCTATTGCACGAGGGGCTATCTCGAATCGGTATGTGTCAGTCGGAGTGGCGGGCACGGTGGCGGAAATTCGCGAAGGGACGACATTGGCCGCCGCATTGGATCGTCCAAAAGTATTTCCAAAGTTAGCGGTGGAGATGTTATCGGTCGGTGAGGAGACCGGATCGTTGCCTACGATGTTGCACGATGTGGCTGAATTTTATGAAGGTGACCTGGACCTCCGGCTCACACAACTGACGACCTGGATTGAACCGGTGTTGCTCTTGATCATGGGGGTTCTCGTGGGCGCGATCGTCATCGTCATGTATCTGCCGGTTTTTCAAATGGCTGGGGCGGTGTAGCTGTACTTGAGTGAGTAGGTGATTATGGCGCGGACTGTGACTCGACCCACGCTTACGGATGTGCTTGTGCGGCAGGGGATTCTGCCGAAGCCGACGCTCGACCAGGTGCTCACCCGCTTGGGTGGCGTGACCGCAGCTCTCGGTCAGACCTTAGTAAGCGAGGGGCTTCTTTCTGAAGAACAGCTGGCGCGGGCACTGGCGGCCCAGTTTGACTTGCCCTGCAATCTACTGACGGAGTTTCGGGTTGACCAGTCGTTTTACGACTCCATGTCGGTGAAACTCATGCAACGGCATCCGTTCATTCCGATTGCAGAGCATCAAGGCCGCTTAGCTGTTGCCATTCCCGACCCTCAGAACCTCCTGGCATTGGATGAGCTGGAGTTGCTCTTGGGCCGTCCGTTGGATTTGGTCGTGAGTCCGAAAAGCTCGATCCTGGCGTCCCTGGAACGCAGTGAAGGCTCCAGCCAAGCCCTTCGTGAGCTCGAGGCCGAGTATCGATCTGTGCTGGTGAAGGAGGATGAGCGTGGAGAGGAAGTCCTCACGATGGACCACGCAGGAGAGGATCAAAGTCCTGCCGTCAAATTACTGGATTCGATTCTTCTGAGCGCGTTGCAGCGTCGGGCCAGCGACATTCACATTGAAGCGGCCGATCGTGCGACCAAGGTGAAGTTGCGGGTTGATGGAATTCTCGTTCCGGCAATGGAACCGCTCGATGTCCGGCTCCATGCGCCGTTGGTCTCTCGACTGAAAGTGATGTCTGATTTGGATATCGCCGAGCGGCGGGTGCCGCAAGATGGAAGCTTCCGGATGCGGCTGGAGCGAAAGACCGTCGATTTTCGTGTCTCAATCCTTCCCAGCGTGTTTGGTGAATCGGTCGTCATTCGTATTCTCGATCGGGAAGCGATTACGACGGGTGTGTCGACGTTGCGATTGGAACGACTGGGATTTAACGCGGAAGATCTGAAGCGTTTTCGGCGCGCGATCACGCGGCCCTACGGCATGGTGTTAGTCACCGGTCCGACCGGAAGCGGTAAGACGACGACGCTGTATGCCGCGATTACGGAGATGAATATTAAAGACGACAAGTTGATCACGATCGAAGATCCGGTCGAGTACCAACTGTCGGGGGTCGTGCAAATTCCCGTGAATGAGAAGAAAGGCCTGACCTTCGCACGCGGGCTACGATCCATCTTGCGTCATGATCCTGACAAGATCATGGTCGGTGAAATCCGCGATGGGGAAACCGCGCAAATCGCCATTCAATCGTCGCTCACGGGGCATTTGGTCTTGACGACGGTGCACGCCAACAACGTGTTCGATGTCATCGGGCGATTTGCTTCAATGGGAATCGACGCCTACAACTTTTTGGCTGCGCTGAATTGTGTGCTGGCGCAGCGGTTGGTTCGCATGGTGTGTCTCGTCTGCCGCGTGGAGGTCAAGCTCGATCAAACTCTGGCGGAAGAATCCGGCCTCGATTTCGAAGAATATAAAGACGTGCCGTTTTATGAAGGCAAGGGGTGCCAGGAATGCCATGGCACTGGGTATCGCGGACGAAAATGCATCACGGAGTTTCTGGATCTGAACGACGAAATCAAAGAAATGATTCTTGCCGAACGTCCCCTCTCCGAGATCCGCTATCGTGCGGTGACCGGTGGGATGATTACGTTGCGGCAGTCCGCCCTCAGAAAGGTGCTGGAAGGTTCTACGACCTTGCGTGAGATCAATCGAGTGACGTTCAGTGAGGAAGGGTAAGTGATGTGGGGACTTGCTCCTAATCGTCCGCGGCATTGCTTGAAAATAGGCGCGCAGACGCTCGCTTGGGGAGAGGCGGTCCGCACCTGGCGAGGGCGATATCGTTACCGCTGTGCTCTCTCGCCGATACCGAACGGGGCCATCAAGCTATCCCCCATGGATCTGAATCTGACAGACCTGTCTGCGGTAGAAACCCGTCTTCGGTCGTTGGCAGGACCAAGTCGAGACGTTCGGTTTGCAGGGCGCGTGTGGTTGCCAAACGTTCCACATCCGATTGTGTTGCTGTTGCCGGATCTATCGGTGCGCACGACGGTGTTGCAGTTGGACCAATTCCCGGCTCAGGCGGAAGAGCAAGAGGCGCTGATTCGTTGGCGCGTAGGGCAGGAGCAGCTGGTGCCTTTGGCTGGAGCCAAGATTGTCTGGCAGGGCTTCCCCTCATATGGCGCAGGAGACCAACGTTCCCATGTGGTGCTCGTCGTGGCGATACAAGAAACCATCTTGAGGCAATATGAGTCCCTCTGTGAGTCGGCCGGCTTGCTTCCGCAGGAAGTCGGCGTGGCCAGCTTTCGTCTATTCAATCTCTGGTTGAAAGCCGCAGGCGGGCGGAAACGGGCGGGCCGTGATTTGCTCTGGGTCAGTGTATCGGATGGCGGATTGACCTGTTTTGTGCTGCAGGAGGGCCGATTGGTATTTGTTCGGACCAAGCGGTTGAGCGTTGAATGTTTTGCAGGCGAAGAAGATCCTGGTTCCGACGTGGCCAACAACATCGTTGAGGAATGTGCCGCGTCACTTCGTGCCTGTGGCGAGCATCACCCAGGCCTGAACGTGGCGGAGGTTGTGCTTGCCAGCGATAGCCCATTTCCGACGCTTGAAGAGGCGTTGACTCGCGAACTCGGTCTGTCGACTGAGAGTTTGGATTGGAAAGCAGTCGAGCGGTTGGGCTGGATTCACGATGGGGGGAGCAGGTCATGGGCGACGCTCTCTGCCGTGGCGGGGGTGATGTAGGCGATGGCTTCTGGGCGAAAATTCTTTCGGGTGTTCGCAGGCAGGGTGAACAGCGTCCTGGTGAAGCCAGGAGGCACACGGTATTTTCAGATCGAACTGAGCAGCCGATACCGTTGGTATCTTGCGCCGACACGAGTCGTGCTGGTTGCGCTCAGCTGGATCCTGGGGGGGGCAATTCTTTGGAGTGTGAGCCAGACAGTGATCGCGATGCACGATCGGCAGGACTTGCAAGATCGCCTCGATCATGTTCGTGTGCAAGATCATCAGCTTCTTGCCGAGGCCCAGCGGGAAGGCCTTGATCTCTCAGGGCCGTCATTGCAACAGTTACCGGTAGAGGTCAGTTTAGCGAACCAGTTGCTCACTAAACGGCATTTTTCCTGGACACAGTTTTTGTCCGCTCTTGAAACTGCGATCCCCCCGCATGTGTCGATTCAGAGTATACGACTGGATCCCGGGAGCGCGGTCGTCCACATGACTGGGTTGGCGGTGACGGTTGAAGATGTCACCGCGTTGACGGTTACCTTGCAGGATCACGCCGTGTTTCGCGATCCTGTGCTGGGCCAACATCGGGTAGGACAGGATGGTTTGGTTGAGTTTGACCTGACGTTGCACTATCGGCAACCTGGCGCCTAGAGCTACATGATGGATTTTATTCTCCAACAGCTGCGAAAACCCTATGGGATTTTGATTCCGTGGCTCGCGTTGGTGTTGCTGCTGACCGGAGTATTGTGGGCGACGTGCACGGTGGGGATTGATGGGGCGGAACAGAGTCGGGCCAAATTGGAACGTGAATGGAGCAACGCCCATCAAGAGTATATCTTCCATAAGGACGCTCAGAAAGCGCGGAAGGATCTTGCGCAAGTGTGGTCTGTCTTGCCTGGTGAACGAGACTTTGCTCCCTTGGCGCTGGGCATTACTGAGGAGGCCAAGCGTGATCGGGTGATCCTTCCCGCGCTCTCCTATAAGACTGAATCCACGCCGGTGGCCCATACGAGTAAGGGTGTGCTTCAAGGCACGATGACCGGTCGCTACGAGGATCTCCGCCGGTTTCTCTATGACCTGGAGACGGCCGAGGAGTTGATATACATTGAGGATTTGGAGCTTGTACGCTCAGGCGCCCAGCAGGACCAGACGTTGACTTTCAACATTAAGATTGCCACGTACCTTCGTGGCGAGCCTGCCAAGGCCACGGTTCAGTAGCGTCGAGACATGATGATGACGAATCGAAAAAAAGTGATGGCGTTGGCCGTGCTCGGCCTATTGTGGGGTGGCATTGTTGCCTGGCAATGGCTGGCTGTCGAAGAACCCGTGCGTGTGCCACTGGCAAATATGACGGGCCCTGCGTCCAGGCCGCTGGCACCTCGTGGAGGAGTCGATAGGGTGCACGTGCAGCTTGACCTTCTTGCCGCGACAAGGACGCAACGAGAGATGACGTTCACGACGCCACGTAATATCTTTGCCCCGCCTCGCCGCAATGATTCAGAGGCGGCCAGTGCACACCAGTCTGAGCCTGATCCTCGGTCGGAGCAGGCGCTGCGCCAACAGGCCGTCCTTGATGAATTAGGACAGTTCCACTATCTCGGGTTTGTGCGGATGGAGGACGCGTGGCGAAAAACCGGTCAGATGGCTGTACTCAGGAGGAATGACGATCTCCATGTCGTCAGGATCGGAGAAACTGTAGAGAATCATGTTCTGGTGAAGGCCATCACGCAAGAGAGTGTGACGTTGCAAGATCGTCCGTCACGACTCGAGTATACGGTCTTGCTCTCAGAGGAAGCTCCGATACAGCCCTAACGGTTCTATGCGTATCAGCCCTCAGCGACGAGTTATCTGCGAGCAAGGTGTGACCTACCTCATGCTCATGTTTGCGATCGTCTTGATCGGCATTGCCACGACTGCGGCAGCAAAACAATGGAAGGTCATCGTCCAGCGGGAACTTGAGGCGGACCTGTTGGCCAAAGGAATTGAGATTCAGAATGCCCTCGCATTCTATTCCGCGACGGTAAAGGCGGGCCGTGTGATGCCGGGGGAGGTCTATCCCCAGACATTGGCGGAACTCACGAGATTGCCCAAACCGTTTTTACGCAAGGTCTATCTTGATCCGATGGGGCATGGGGAGTGGGAATATCTCCTGGCCCCGACAGGCGGTATCATGGGTGTGCGGAGTAAGAGTTACGCAAAGCCATTCCGGCAGCATGACTTTCCCCTTGCTGTCCGGCATTTTGAAGGACGAACCACTTATCATGATTGGGTCTTCCAACATCCGAATCCCTCATCCGCTCCGAACGTGCCACAAGGGGCTGCGCCTGGTGCGGTGGTGCCATCAGCGACGGGATCCTCGAACATAGCCGGCGTCGGCACGTCAGTTTCCCCGTCAACTCAGGGGCAGCCGAGCATGAATCCATAATCCCTGCCAGCATCCCTGTAGCGATTCCTGAAAATGTTATGGTATTCATAACGAGAGAAGCGTAAAAGAGGCGTCATCGTATGCGTATCCTTATTACAGGTGGAGCTGGGTTCCTCGGGAGCCATCTTTCCGACTTGCTGCTGCAAGGCGGACATTCCGTCATCTGCATGGACAACCTCCTGACGGGACGGATGGAGAACATTGCCCATTTGCTTGGGCACGAACGGTTTTCCTTCATTAAGTACGACGTGTGCGACTATCTTCATGTCGAGGGGGCATTGGATGCCGTCATGCATTTTGCCTCGCCTGCCAGTCCGCAAGACTATATGGAGTTTCCGATTGCCACGATGAAGGTCGGGGCGATGGGGACGCATAAAGTGCTGGGGTTGGCACGAGCAAAAGGCGCGCGATTTATCCTTGCCAGCACATCGGAAGTCTATGGCGATCCCCTCGTGAACCCCCAACCGGAAACGTACTGGGGGAATGTGAATCCCATTAGTCCACGTGGGGTCTACGATGAAGCTAAACGGTTTGCCGAGGCGATGACCATGGCGTTTCATCGCTATCACGGCGTCGATACGAGGATTGTGCGTATTTTTAATACGTTCGGTCCACGCATGCGCCCGCACGATGGCCGGGTTGTGTCTAATTTTATCGTTCAGGCACTCCAGGGAAAACCGCTCAGTGTATTCGGCGATGGGTCCCAGACCAGGAGCTTCTGCTATGTCGAGGACCTGGTCCGCGGCATTACCTCATTGCTCATGCTGGATTCAGACAAGACGGTCGAGCAACGGACGGACCGAAAGTTTCTGCTCAGGCAGAAAGAAGGCGAGGATGACTCCAGTATGCACGACCCTGTGAATATTGGAAATCCGCGTGAATTGACCGTGTTGGAGATCGCAAAATTGGTCTTGAAGCTCACCCGATCATCGAGCCACATCACGTACAACCCTTTGCCTGCCGATGACCCAAAAGTCAGACGGCCCGATATTTCACGGGCGCGCAGTCTCCTGAAATGGGAGCCTCAAGTAGAGCTCGACGAGGCCCTCCTTCGGACGATCGAATACTTTAAGAAAGTGATCTAAGTGTTGGTTCTGGCGCGAGGGGTCGTTTTCCCTGGTCTATTCCGAAGGGAAAACGGCCTACAATGGCTGCCTTGACCGCGTCGAAACTCCCGCTGTATCCTATCCCAGCTCTCACGTCACAAGGGATCAGTCTTTTTTATGTTATCTGACCAAACGAATCAGGCGGACACCTCGCTCGAACCCATCGAAGAATCAACGGTCGTGGAAGTCGTTGCGACTCCCGTACCGATTCCAGAGTATGTCAATGAATTGGTTACGCGCGCCAAACAGGCCGCTGGCCGGCTCGCGACGCTGTCGACCGCTGTGAAGAACCGGGCGCTTCTTGCGATGGCAGAGGCGCTGGAAGCACAGAAGGATGCGTTGCTTGTTGCCAACGAACTGGATCTGGAGGCGTTCGGAGCTGAGCCGGAGAAGCAGGCGATGGCGGACCGGCTGCGTTTGACCGCCGAGAGGATTACTGAGATGGCTGCGGGTCTGCGCGAAGTGGCTGCGCTTCCCGATCCTCTCGGAGACATGCCGAAGATGTGGACCAGGCCGAATGGGATGCAAGTGGGGCGCGTACGGGTTCCCATCGGCGTCATCGGCATTATTTATGAGTCCCGTCCGAACGTCACGGCCGATTCCGCCGCGCTCTGTTTGAAATCCGGGAACGCCTGCGTGTTGCGGGGCGGGAGCGAGGCCATCCACTCGAATACCGCGATTGCAACGGTCTTAGCAGAAGCGGCAGAGAAAGCCGGAGTCCCGGCTGGGGCGATTACTTTTGTAGCGCGGTCCGAACGTGAGCTGGTCCCTCTGTTGCTGAAGCAAGATCGCTATATCGACCTGATCATCCCGCGCGGCGGCGAATCGCTCATGCGCGTCGTAACCGAGCATGCCACGATCCCTGTCATCAAGCACGACGCAGGGGTTTGTCACATCTATGTCGATGCCGATGCTGATCCGGCCA
The DNA here is from genome assembly GCA_030645475.1 of Nitrospirota bacterium. Lineage (NCBI taxonomy): Bacteria > Pseudomonadati > Nitrospirota > Nitrospirota bacterium. The sequence continues at coordinate 33,295 of JAUSMA010000021.1, read as the reverse complement.
TGGCGGAGCGGGTCTGTTTCAATGCGAAGGTGCAACGGCCGTCGACCTGCAATGCGGTGGAGACACTCTTAGTGCATCAGGGCATTGCGCGCAACTGGCTCGCCCCATTTATTGAGAAGTTGGTAGAGGCCAAGGTCGAGGTTCGCGGCTGTCAGAAGACCTGTCAGTTGTCATCGTCGGCCAAACCCGCGAGCGACGAGGATTTCGGAAAAGAATTCCTCGATCTCACCGTGGCGGTCAAAGTGGTCAAGAACGTCGATGAAGCGATGGAGCATATCGCTAAATATGGCTCACGCCACACGGAGGCGATCGTGACCTCCGATTATCCCAAGGCGATGCGATTTTTGCGCGAGGTTGATGCCAGTGCGGTGTTGGTGAATGCCTCGACCAGGTTAAACGATGGCTTTCAGTTCGGGCTGGGAGCGGAAATCGGGATCAGCACGTCCCGTATCCATGCTCGAGGCCCTATGGGGCTTGAAGAATTGACCTGCTTCAAGTTTATCGTATTGGGGAGCGGGCAAGTCCGCGAGTAGATGTCTTCCGATCCACTCTCTCTCGCACTGAGAACGTCCGGTCACCTTCACTTTCCAGTCAATCTTCCCTTTGCAGAGGATCTCGAACAGGCGGGAGGACGAGTCGTCCGCCAGCCCACCGGGCATCTTGTCTTCTATCGCCAGGACGGTCGCCGGTTTCTGGCAACCGATCCGGATGGACACCTGTTACATGAATGCGAGTGGGGGACGGATGCCGCAGGCGCGGTGGTTCTGCTCCGTGCTCGAATCCGTTTAGATTGGGGACAATGGGTGGGGTTGAAGCCGGCTGGGTTGGTAAATGAAACCAACCTCAATCTTGCCAGTAAGCCCGGTTGGCAGCGGCTGACGGCTGACGATCTGCGAGCGATGGCCGCGCAGGCTCTTCGGGTCCCGATCGAAGAAGTCAGATTTTTTTACCGGGATGAGGATCTTGTGATCGGGCCGACCGGTCGGGCAACGATTCGTCAACGAAAAGATGCCTTCTATGTCCTTCAGGATGGGGACTTCGGACGAGCTCGTTTTATGTCCTGCATGGGAGCGATGAATTGGGCATCTATTGATTTTTTGCCGGTCGTCGAACTCTTCAAGTCACTGCTGCCGGGAACAGGGTCTGCCGTGTTTGAATTGATACGCGGACTGTATGACGATCAGAACGAGAAGCGTGCAACTCCACGCCCCTTGCGATATCGGGGGATTCCGACCTATCCGTCGGAAGCGGCCTTTGGTTTGTTTAGTAGTTTCTTTACCCCGCAGGCACCTGGGGGGAGCCATCCGTTCACGCTCTTTATGAATCCTGAGCGGTCCAATCAAGTCAGTTGGCTGCCCGCTGGGAAACCGCCGACTCGATATTTTGATCAACGAGCGGAGGCTTGTCTGACATTCCAAGACGGCTTGTTGCGCAAGGTGACCGTGGCGGCAGATTCCTCCGGGCTATCCTATCTGAGCTCGAAGGGCCGTCGGTTTGCCCACTGTGACCGGAGTGCCGCAATTGCCGGAACGCATATCATCCTGAAGGATCGTGATCGTGCGACCACGTTGGCCATGACCTTGCCGCCGGGGAGCCAGGACCAGACTGGCGCGCCTGTGGCCATGAGCCCGGTCGATTGGCGGTCGGTCTTTGTCCAGGGAGTTCCGTTCATCCCCCCATCCAAAGCCTATGGCGCAGTGCTGCTCTATCCGGAAGACGAATCTGAAATCGGTGAACGTGCGGCACAACCGTTTGTGGCGGATTATCTACAAGATCTTGGTGAGCAGGACAGGGAAATTGGCGCGGCGCTTTCGCATGCCGGGCGTGTCCTTATCGACAACGGCGACGCCGTGATCGCGACCTGCATGATGTTTGATCGGCCAAGAGACTATACCGTGCGGATGTATGATGCCGCGCTTGCTCAAAAACAAGCACAACAGCTCTGGAGCGTTTGTGCCGAGTTGCAGCGGTGGGATTGGCTCTCACACATCCGATTCGTTTCGACCGAAGGACCGCAAGAGCAAGAGGCTTCTCACTCCTATGATTTGCTGTATCACTGGATACCCTATGAGGGCGGCGACCAACCAGCTAGGTTGGCCGAATATATGAAGGGGATCAGCCGGGCTCTTCGGGGAGGAGGCCATGCCTTCGTCATTGGTCCGGCACAGTTGGGTCGACAGGGTCCGACCGTTGGACTCCAGGTCTGTTGGGAAGAGCTGGTCGAACAGCTTCCCACATTTCGGATGCATCGCACGATCTTGCCGAGAGCCACACTCAAGGCAGGGCTGACGTTGTTCCACATGAAGAAGGTGTAACATGCTTGCACTACATGTCATGGATCGATTACGGTTATCCCTATGAGCGAACCGACGCCAGAGCAGGTCGACGGCGAAGAGCCGAGCGACAAGATCGTCATCTATTGGGAGCGGGAGTATTCGACGGCCTTCGCGCCGGAGCGATTGAAGCTCGATTTCATGCCGCATCGGCCGTTGTTGTCCGGGATGTCATTGAACGAGCAGAGGACGGTGGCGGTTGAGGGCTACAAGGTGCTTCCTGATGATTGTGGACCAGTGCGAACGGTGGGGCAGTACGGGTGGCTCATTCGGTCTCCCGCTGACTGTAAGATTCGCCGAACGACCGATGGGGTCAAGTGGCAGGCCCCGCCGATTTTGCCGGAAGAGCGAATCCTGGGCTACAAGTCGTTTTCAGGGACCTATGTCGATCTCATTTTAAATAGCGGGTATCCCAAGCTCTGCTGCGGCATCCGGTTCTACTATCCCAAGCAGGTGGGCTTGATGATGAAGGACGTGCCGAACCATTTCTATCATTATCCCGATCGGACATTTTTTGTATGGGAGGGGATTAAGACCCAAGAGTATAAACGTACGCCGAATATGTACGACTGGCTTCAGGACTATGACGCGTTCACGGCGAATTTCCTTCTGCAACTCACGAAGCCGACGACCATTAAGCGGGGCGATCCCATCGGCATCGTGATTCCGGTGATGCTGCCCAAGCAGTTTTCGCTCGAAGAGCTCAAACACCCCTAGCGGAATCTAGTAGTCTGGTGCCCGCAGTCTTCCACGGTGGACGGTGAGGTCATGAACCTTCTCGCTCGGTGCATCGCGGTCCTCGACCCATTTCTCTGTCCCCATATCGGATAAGCCGTGAAAGTGCGCTCCTGCCTCAATGGAAATTGTCGGAGTGCGGATATCGCCGATCACAATCCCCGGGTTCAGGATGGTGACCTTTTCAGAGGCCGTGACATCTCCCTTGATTTTGCCGCTCGTGATTAAGACCCCGGCCGTGATGTTGCCTTTGATGATCGCATGTTCCCCAACCGTCAGCGTCCCGGTTGAGTGGAGTTCACCTTCAAGCTGACCATCGACACGAACGTTTCCCTCCAAGGTCAGGGTGCCTTTAAAGACGACGTCCTTTCCCAGAAAGGTAAAATCTTCCTGCCCCGTTACTGTCCCCGGTTGAGTGTTTCCGAACGCCCACATGACATCCTCCTAATACATGCGCTCCCTATGACAAGCCCGCACGGCTGTTCGGATCGGTCGCTCGGAGGCCCTGTGCATGCGAGTTGGGCATCCACGTTGCTGTGCGTTCATACGAGAGGCAGTCAGGTTACGTTTCATGGGCCCTATACTGCGGCTCGCTTGATGGGTGAAACGCTGGCGTCATCGACGGAGCGGAGCGTCGTTTCCCGGCTCACTTCTCGAACTGCTTGAGTCATCTCCAATGTGCCATTGAAGAGTACGCCGTCCTCGATCGAGAGCATCGGGGTCTTTACGCCGCCATTGAGCACGGCAGGAGCGAGCAGCTTGATTTTTTCTTTTGCCACGACATCGCCGGTGATTTTTCCCATACACACGATGGTCCCTGCGCTCACTTTGGCTGTGAGGACGGCTTCCTCTCCGACCAGCAAGGTCCCGTCGGTGTGGATCTCTCCATCAAGAAAGCCATCGATCCGCACAGTTCCGCTGTATGAGATCGTGCCTTTGAATTCGACGCCTTTGCCGACGAAGGCCACGATGGCTTCAGTCGATTCCGGTCGAGAGTTTGGCGATGAAGGGATGATGCCCTCCAGGTCTGAGAGGGATTGCGTCGAACGTCTGTTGTCCTGCTTTTCCGGCTGCCACATAATCGGTCCTCCTCTGTGTGTTGGATCAGGTAACGTTGGTCTCAGTTTCTGTTATGACCTGTATCGGTTGGTGAACGAGAAATATTGAGCGTTCGATGCCGATGTGGTCCAACTATGCATCTCACTGTCCAGTTTTTTCCCTGGAGAGACAGGAAGGCATCTCGCCTTGCATGCATCTGACCACCATATGTTGTGGGTTGGCTAATTGTGGATGGGCGCCCATGGGGGAGAGCATTGCATTGTGTTTAACGGTAGGTCTGCCTCTGGCGCGGGAACAACTCAGCCTATTCTATCCATGATCGTCGGTACGGCCATTTCGAGAGGACTCTTGGCGGCCATCGTCGTCCCTCCATATTGATCGTGGCCGCTCCACTGCGTGTTCGTTGTCACGTCACTGGGCAGCGATTCTGCTGCTGGCGCTCGCTTCGTCGAGTTCATGGCGAGTCGTGGCTCCATCAACTGGAGAGGTGGAACCTCTCAGTGCGGACCTGTAGAGCGAGTATCGTCTCACGGCTTGACAGCGTTCCTTCGGCCTCAGTAAGATAACGCAACCTTTAATGCTCATCCTGCGAGGTGAGCAAGGAGTGTTCGTGGGCTTCAAGTACCTATCAGTCTGTCGATGTACCCCAACCTTCTCGTCGGATTTCGATGAGAGGGTTTTTTTATGCGTGGAATCAATACGATGAACCCTACACCACAGGATCGACCTCAAGAGCGGCTCGTGATGGACACGGGAGATATTGCGCGGGCGGTCACCCGGATTGCCCATGAAATTCTCGAACGGAATAAGGGCGTGCAGGATTTGGCGCTGGTCGGGATTCGAACCGGGGGCGTGCATCTGGCCCATCGGTTGGTGAAACGTATCCAGGAAATTGAAGCGGCGTCGGTGCCGATCGGTGAATTGGACATTACGCTCTATCGGGACGATCTCTCGATGCGGAAAGAGCAGCCGATTCTCCGCAAGACATCGGTTCCGTTTGATATTTCTGACAAGATTATTGTGTTGGTCGATGACGTCCTGTTCACAGGACGAACCATCCGTGCGGCGATGGATGGGTTGATCGATCTGGGGCGACCGGCAGAGATTCAGCTGGCCGTGCTGGTCGACCGGGGCCATCGCCAGTTGCCGATCAAGGCCACGTATATCGGGAAAAATATTCCGACGTCTCGGGAAGAGAACATTCAAGTGTTGCTGGAAGAACAAGGCGAAGATGATCGGGTGGTGATTCTCAAGGCCTGAGGTGGAGAAAACGATGAGCCTCAAACGCAAAGACCTCTTGAGCCTAGCGCCCTTGTCCGTCGACGAGATCCGGTTAATCTTGGAGACGGCCGATTCGTTCAAGGAGGTGAGCGGTCGGGAAATCAAAAAAGTCCCGGCACTTCGTGGGCGCACCGTGGTCAATCTGTTTTTTGAGCCCAGTACGAGGACGCGCACCTCGTTCGAGTTGGCGGCAAAACGGCTGAGCGCCGACGTCATCAATTTTTCGCCGTCGTCGAGCAGTGTGGTCAAAGGCGAAACATTGCTCGATACCGCGCGCAATATCGAGGCGATGCAGGCGGATATTATCGTCTTGCGCCACCCCTCGGCCGGTGCAGCCGAGGCCCTGGCCCGCGGGGTGAAATCTTCCGTAATCAATGCCGGAGACGGGTGGCATGAGCATCCGACCCAAGGCCTCCTGGATCTCTATACCATTCGGGAGCGAGGCCTGTCGTTCGAGGGGCTCAAGGTGGCGATCGTCGGAGATGTGGCGCATAGCCGGGTGGCTCGCTCGAACATTCATGCGCTGGTCAAGTTAGGAGCGGAAGTTCGGGTCGTAGGGCCGCCGACGATGATACCCAGTGGCGTCGATAAGCTGGGCGCACGAGTCTATTATCATCTCGATGAGGCCTTGCGCGGCGTGCAGGTCATCATGATGTTGCGATTGCAGCTCGAACGGCAGGGCAAGGCGATGTTTCCAACCATCCGCGAATATGCGCGGCTTTACGGGCTGACGGCTGAACGGGTCAAGTTAGCCGACCCAGGGGCTATCGTGATGCATCCAGGTCCGATCAATCGAGGGGTCGAAATTGCTCCTGAGGTGGCCGATAGTTTGTCCTCGGTCATTCTGGATCAGGTGGCGAACGGCGTGGCCGTTCGCATGGGTATTCTCTATCTTATGTCAGGAGCGAACTGAATCGTGGCTATTCATATTGCGGGCGGGCACGTGATCGATCCGGGACGGTTCAATGGCGTGGCCGATGTGCTGATCGATGCAGGGCGAATCGTCGCGGTGGGGCCGAATCTGACGGCTCCCGCAGGGGCCACGAAGATTGATGCTAGGGGACGATTGGTTCTTCCAGGCTTTGTCGATCTTCATGTCCATTTCAGGGAGCCTGGTTTCGAATACAAAGAGTCGATTCAGAGTGGAGCGGCGGCGGCGGTAGCCGGCGGGTTCACGTCGGTCTGTTGTATGCCGAACACCAATCCCGTCAATGACAATCAAGCGATTACAGAGTTCATGCTCGAACGGGCGCGGGCGGCTGGGCTGGCGAATGTGTTTCCGATCGGCGCGATCACGAAAGGCTCCGAAGGGAAAGAACTGGCGGAGATCGGCGACTTGCGGCGTGCCGGTTGTGTCGCCATTTCGGACGACGGGAAGCCGGTGATGAACAGTTTGGTGATGCGGCGAGCGATGGAGTACGCCTTGGCCTTCGATGTGGCGGTGGTCGATCATTGCGAAGACCTGCATCTCGCCGAGGGAGGCTGTATGAACGAAGGGGCTATCTCAACCGAGTTGGGGCTCCCCGGAATTCCCTCTGCGGCAGAAGATGTGATGGTGGCGCGTAATGTTGCCTTGGCGGAACTGACCGGAGCCCGGCTGCATCTAGCTCATATCAGCACAGAGGGTTCGGCCCGGATGGTGCGAGAGGCCAAGTCCCGTGGACTGAAAGTGACGGCCGAGGCCTGCCCCCATCACTTTACCATCACGGAGGAAACGGTCCGAGGGTACAACACCTATGCCAAAATGAATCCCCCGCTTCGGACCTGGAAGGATGTACAAGCTATTAAGGACGGTCTTCGCGACGGGACCATTGATGTCATTGCCACGGATCATGCGCCGCATGCCACTCAGGAAAAACAGCTGGGTTTTGCCGAAGCGCCGTTCGGCATTGTCGGGTTGGAGACAGCACTACCGTTGACCTTCGCCTTGGTCGATGAAGGGGTCTTGTCGTTGGAGGCGGCGGTCGATAAGCTGAGTACCGCTCCGGCGAAGGTATTTGGATTGGCCAAAGGCACGTTGGCGGTCGGGGCCGATGCCGATGTCACGATTGTCGATCAACAGGAATCGTGGGAGGTCGATCCGGCCAGGTTTTTCTCGAAAAGTCGAAACACCCCCTTTGCCGGATGGAAGGTGAAGGGGCGAGTGCGGACGACCATCGTCGGCGGCCGGGTCGTGTTCGAGGCCAGTCAGGCGGAGGGCTAGTGCCACGCCACTTCCGCTGGGGCCTGGTCTGTTGCCTGACCTGTGAATGGCTGGCCTTGGGCATATGGGTCGGCGGATTGCTGGTGCTCATTGGAGCGGTCATTCCAGCTGTCTTTAATACGTTCGGTGGGCAGGACTCAGGCGGGTTCTTTCTGACGCGAGCGTTTGAGGGATATAATCGCTTCGTGATCGGGGCGCTGGCTATCTTATGTGCCGGAACCTGGTATCGCTGGTGGAGTGGAAACCAGGCGGTGGTGGTTAGTCGGAGCGAGATGGCGTTGCTAGTGGGGATGTCGGTGATTGCTGGGGTCATTATTCTCTGGCTGCATCCACAGGCCGCCTCGCTTCAAGCGCAGGCCTTCGCCGTAAAAGATGAGGTCGCAAGGAAGGCGGCGTTCGAAGCATTTTTCCGTATTCACATGCCGGTCCGGTCGTTCTATATGGTGAATCTCGTGCTGGGTATCCTATTGACCGGAATCAAGGCTAAACGATTGCTGCATCGGGACGGAGCGCTCACGTGAAAAAAGCGTTATTAGCATTGGCGGATGGCACGCTCTTCGAGGGGCGTGCATTGGGATATGAAGGGGAGACAGTCGGCGAAGTCGTGTTTAACACGGCCATGACTGGCTACCAGGAAGTTTTGACCGACCCTTCCTATAAAGGACAGATCATTACCATGACCTGTCCCCACATTGGAAACTACGGGGTCACACCGGAGGATATCGAGTCGAGGCGGATCTGGGCTGAAGGATTCATCGTCAAAGAGGCCAGTTCGCTCGCCAGTAACTGGCGCAGCAAACAGCAGCTCCAAGACTATTTACAGGATGCGAAGATCGTCGGCATCGAAGGGCTGGATACGAGGGCCCTCACGCGCCACTTGCGCGAATATGGCTCGCAGCAGGGCCTCATTACCCATGTTGAGATGGATGCCCGCCGAGCTGTGGAGAAGGCGAAAGCGGCCCCCAGCATCATTGGCCGCGATCTGGCGACCACCGTCACCTGCGAGAAGTCCTATCAATGGACGGAGGGATCGGGTGAATGGATTCCTTCGCTCGGCGACAAGCCTCGCGTTGCTGCGACCAGACGCTGGCATGTTGTGGCCTATGATTTTGGGGTGAAACAGAATATTCTTCGCCAACTTGTGGATGTGGGCTGTGCCGTCACCGTTGTGCCGGCTTCGACCACCGCGAAGCAGGTTCACGCGCTCAAGCCGGACGGGGTTTTTCTGTCGAACGGGCCAGGGGATCCTGAAGGGGTACCGTACGCCATCGAGGCGGTGAGGGAGTTGATCGGTCAGTATCCGCTCTTCGGTATTTGTTTAGGACATCAGATTCTTGGCCTCGCACTGGGGCTCAAGACCTATAAGTTAAAGTTCGGCCATCATGGGGCGAATCATCCCGTCATGAATCTCCGCACGAGACAAGTCGAGATCACGTCGCAGAACCACAACTTCGCCGTGCAAGTCACGCAGCCGATCAGTGCCATTCCAGATCGGCCGCCCGTCATCGAGACGTCGTTCGGGAAGGTCGCGGTGACACATCTGAGTCTGAACGATCACTCCATTGAAGGATTGGCCTGTGTGGATCGTCCAGTATTCTCGGTGCAGTATCACCCGGAGGCCTCCCCCGGGCCCCATGACTCGGCCTATTTATTCACCGAGTTTATTCAGCTGATGGAGAAACAGCATGCATAAAATGTGTGTCACTCTTGGTCGGCTGTGTCTCCTTGCGGCCATCAGCCTGCAATCCAGTTGCATCACGGTCAACCTCATCGAACCATCGGGGCCGGTGCAAGAAGTACAGCTGAGCGGCACAGGCGAGGGGAAAGTGTTGTTGCTCGACCTATCGGGTGTGATCAGCTCACAAGATAAAGACGGGCTCGTGTCGCAGCCTAATATGTTGGCTACGTTCAGGGAAGAGCTGACAAGGGCTTCGAAGGACGACAAGGTGAAAGCGGTGGTCGTTCGGATCAACAGTCCGGGTGGAACGGTGACCGCTTCGGACATTCTGTATCACGAGTTGCGGGAGTTCAAGCTCAAGAAGAAGGTTCCCGTGATTGCCTCGATGATGGATGTTGCGGCGTCTGGGGGCTACTACTTGGCCATGGCAGCGGACAGCATTTTGGTCCATCCCTCAACGGTGACGGGCAGCATCGGTGTCATCATGCTGACCGTCAATGCGCGAGGCTTGCTTGAAAAAGTGGGTGTCGAGGCGAACGCCATCACCTCAGGCCCCCGCAAGGACATGGGCTCACCCTTTCGAGTCATGACGCCGGAAGAGCGGGGGATTTTTCAGAGCGTGATCGATTCCTTCTATCATCGGTTTCTGGCCGTGGTACAGGAGGGGCGTCCCCATCTGACGGCCGATCAAATCAAGAAGTTGGCCGATGGACGGATCTATTCAGGAGATCAGGCCAAGGCGGCAGGTTTGATCGACGAGATCGGGTATCTTGATGACGCGCTCGAGCTGGCCAAGAAGAAGGCGGGTCTGACCGAGGCGCGGGTTGTGACCTATGGGCGTCGGGGGGAATATCAGAATAATATATACTCGCGTCTGTTCGGGACGAGTTCTGTGAGTATGGCCGGGTTCGCCAATTTGGATTTGCTGTCGATGGTACGGGGTGGTACGCCACAGTTCATGTATCTCTGGATGCCGTAGGGTCGTATGGCATGTTCGGCTGATCACAGTTCGGATTCCGTCGAGCGAGCGTTAGCGACGCCGGTCGGGCGACGAGCGATGCTGGCGCTGGGCGCCCATGGAGCCATGAACCTCTGTACGGTCCTAGGGGTCGGCACGGCGCTGAGTCTGTTCGGCAGTTTGACCGGTTGTTATCGCGCACCGGGTACGGCTCGCGACCAGGTGATTTTTTTCTCCGAAGAGAAGGAGCTGGAATTCGGATTGAGCGCGTTCCGCGAGGTGTTGCGCTCGGCGCCTCTGAGTGACAATGCCGAAGTGAATGAGTTGGTGCATCGGGTGGGACGGAAAATCGCTGACGCTGCGAACAAGCCTGAATATCAGTGGGAATTTGCGGTCATTCAAGACGATAAGATGGTTAATGCGTTCGCCCTCCCAGGCGGGAAGGTCGCCATCTTCACCGGAATTCTCAAGACGACGAAAGACGATGTGGGCTTGGCAACCGTGATGGGGCATGAGGTCGCACATGCGTTGCAGCGTCACGGGGTCGAACGGATGAGTCGAAGTATCCTGGACCAAATTGCCCAATTGGGCGCATTGGGTGCGGCGGCCTCAGGCCATGCCAATCCCGGTGCGATCCAGGGCCTGTTGGGGGCCTACGGGGTCAATGTGTCGCTGCCGTTTAATCGAAAACAAGAATCAGAAGCCGATTACATTGGACTTCGATTGATGGCCCAGGCCGGGTACGATCCGCGTCAAGCGGTTCCATTTTGGGAGCGCATGAGCGGCTGTCCGAGGCAGATGATCGGTAAGGTCTGCTTCCGCTCGCAGCAGGCGATCCCTGAGTTTCTTTCCACTCATCCGTCCGATTTGACACGTATCAACCAGATTGAAGCCTGGCTTCCCGAGGCGCTCCAGTATTATCATGGGCCTGGGGGAGGGGCGGTTCCGCCGCCACCAGCGCCATACAGGCCGACCATCGGGCCCATGCCACAAACTAGTTAGCTGACCCTGAAACGAGGTTTCTGTGCCAAGGCGAACAGATATCAAATCCATTTTGTTGATCGGGTCTGGCCCGATCGTGATCGGTCAGGCCTGTGAGTTCGACTATTCCGGCACGCAGGCCTGCAAAGCTCTGAGAGAAGAAGGTTACCGGGTCATTCTTATCAACAGCAACCCGGCAACGATCATGACCGATCCAGAGTTGGCCGATCGGACCTATGTGGAGCCGATCACAGCTGAGGTGGTTGAGAAAGTGATCGAGCGTGAGCGTCCTGACGCCCTGCTCCCAACCATGGGAGGACAGACCGCGTTGAATGCGACGATGGCCTTGGTCAAGCGGGGGACGCTCGAAAAATACGGAGTGAAGCTAATCGGCGCGTCCGCCGAAGCGATTCATAAGGCTGAGGATCGCGAAGCGTTCAAACATGCGATGCAGCGTATCGGGTTGCGCGTGCCAACCAGCGGAACGGCGCATACCCGTGAAGAAGCGATCAAGATTCTTGAGCAGGTCGGATTCCCGGCGATCATTCGACCGTCGTTTACCATGGGTGGAACCGGTGGAAACATCGCCTACAATCGGGAAGAGTTCGAGAAGCTGATCGACTGGGCCTTAGCGATGAGTCCGGTCAGTCAAGTGCTGATCGAGGAATCGCTGATTGGCTGGAAAGAGTATGAACTTGAGGTGATGCGGGACCTTAAGGACAATGTCGTCATTATCTGTCCGATCGAAAATCTGGACCCGATGGGCGTGCATACAGGCGATAGCATCACCGTCGCACCGGCGATGACACTGTCGGACAAAGAATATCAACGCATGCGGGATGCTGCGGTTCGGATTATGCGTGAGATCGGCGTCGATACCGGCGGATCGAACGTCCAGTTCGGCCTGAATCCTAAGAATGGCGACATGGTGATCATCGAAATGAATCCTCGTGTATCGAGGAGCTCCGCACTGGCTTCCAAAGCGACGGGATTTCCTATCGCCAAGATTGCCGCGAAGCTCGCCGTGGGCTACACGCTGGATGAAATCACCAACGACATTACCGGTGTGACTAAAGCCTCCTTCGAACCCACGATCGACTATGTGGTGGTGAAGATCCCTCGCTTTGCGTTTCAGAAGTTCCGAGGAGCCGATCCAACCCTCACGACACAGATGAAATCCGTGGGCGAAGTGATGGCGATCGGGCGGACCTTCAAGGAAGCTTTGCAGAAGGCGATTCGTTCGCTGGAGTTGAACATGAACGGGTTCTCCTCGCGGGAGGGGTTGGACCGAGGCATCCCTGAAGGGTTCGATCGGCCACAAGCGCTGGAGCGGGTACGCCAACATCTGCGGACTCCGATTGCGGAGCGGCTGTGGCATGTTGCCGATGGCATGCGACTCGGTCTGTCCAATGACGACCTTTTTGCCCTCACGATGATCGACCCCTGGTTCCTCGAGCAGATCCGGGAGCTGATTCAATTTGAAGCGGTGCTGGTCGGCCAGGCAGGGAAGAAATCATCCGCGCTTGAAGAGTCGCTTCTGTGGCAAGCCAAAGAACTGGGATTTTCAGACGATCGGATCGCGCAGCTCATCGGGTCCACATCGGCCTCCGTCAGGAAGCAGCGGACCCGTGCAGGCCAGGGCCGCAGAGGGGTGACGTATAAACGCGTCGATACCTGCGCCGCAGAGTTTGAAGCCCATACCCCGTATCTCTATTCGACATATGGAAGCGAATGTGAGGCGCGCCCGACAGACCGGAAGAAAGTCATCATCCTCGGGGGAGGACCGAATCGTATCGGACAGGGGATCGAATTCGACTACTGCTGTGTTCATGCGGTGATGGCGCTTCGCGAAGAAGGCATCGAATCGATCATGGTGAATTGCAACCCCGAAACGGTGAGTACCGACTACGACACCTCGGATCGGCTCTATTTTGAGCCGTTGACTGAGGAGGACGTCCTCAACATCGTGGAGCGCGAACAGCCGTTGGGTGTCGTCTTACAGTTCGGCGGGCAGACTCCGCTCAAGCTCGCGCTCCCCTTGTCCAAGGCCGGGGTGCGAATTCTGGGCACAAGTCCTGACGCGATCGACCGAGCAGAAGATCGAGAACGATTCCGCGACCTCTTAAATAAGCTCGGGCTTCGCCAAGCGGAGAGCGGCATGGCCCGATCCGTTGACGAGTCCCTTCGGATCGCCGCGCAGATCAGCTATCCGGTCATGGTGAGGCCTTCGTATGTGCTGGGCGGGCGATCCATGCAGATCGTCTACGACGAGTCCGGCTTGTTGGAATATATGAAGTCGGCCGTGAAAGCCTCGCCGAAACATCCCGTGCTGATCGATAAGTATCTTTCTGATGCGATTGAAGTCGATGCCGATGCCATTTCAGACGGGACGAACGTCGTGGTGGCCGGGATTATGGAGCATATCGAAGAAGCCGGGGTGCATTCGGGGGACTCAGCCTGTTCGTTGCCGCCCTATTCACTTGATCACAGTGTTGTCGAAGAGATTCGTCGACAAATGAAGGCGTTGGCCCTGGAGCTCGGGGTGATCGGCCTGATGAACGCGCAATTTGCGATTAAAGACAAGACGATCTATGTGTTGGAGGTGAATCCTCGAGGCTCACGCACCGTGCCGTTCGTGAGTAAAGCCATTGGTGTGCCGCTGGCCAAGCTGGCGATGAAGACCATGGTGGGTAAGACCCTTCCTGAATTGGGGCTGGTCGAGGCCCCTGCGCCCGCACATCTGTCTGTGAAAGAATCCGTCTTCCCCTTCAATAAGTTTCCGGGGGTGGATGTGCTCTTGGGCCCGGAGATGAAGTCCACCGGAGAAGTCATGGGCATCGATCAGGATTTCGGATGGGCCTTCGCGAAATCTCAGGCAGGCGCCGGTGCGCCCCTGCCGAAGGGCGGCACGGCCTTCATCAGCGTGAAGGAGAGCGATCGACCGGCGGCGTTGGAAGTCGTGCAACAACTGCAGCGGCTGGGGTTTGCCATTGAAGCCACGAGTGGAACGGCAGCTTATTTGCGCGACCACGGAGTCCATACGGAGACCGTGAATAAGGTCAAGGAAGGCCGCCCGCATGTCGTGGACCATATTAAGAACGGCCGGATCGCGTTAGTGGTGAATACGGTACGCACCGCCTCGGCCCATGCTGATTCCTTGTCGATCCGCCGGGAGGCTCTCAATAAAGGGCTGGCTTATTATACGACCATACGGGGGGCACGGGCGGCGGTCATGGGCATTGAAGCGATTCTCAAGACAGAGCTGACCATCCGGTCGTTGCAGGAGTATCACCACCACTCATAGGGGACGATGTAGACCATGCCGACACCGATCACGAGAAAGGGGCACGAGGCGCTCCAGGCAGAGCTCGATCGTTTGCGCAAAGTCGAGCGTGCAAAAAATATCGAGGCCATCGCTGAAGCGCGCGCCCATGGCGACCTGAGCGAGAATGCAGAGTACGATGCCGCCAAAGAACGCCAGGGATTTATCGAATCGCGCATCATCGAGCTTGGGGCGAAGTTAGCCGATGCCCGCATCATCGAAACGGCCGGGCGGGTTTCCGAGACGATCGTGTTCGGCGCGACCGTGCTCCTCATCGAACAGGAGTCGCAGTCGAAGCGGCAGTACACGCTGGTGGGACAGGACGAAGCCGACATGAAAGTGAATCGGATCTCCATTCAGTCTCCGGTCGGCAAGGCGTTGATCGGCAAGCGCGTCGGCGATTTCGTCGAGGTCAAGACACCGGTGAAGATGGTCGAATACGAGGTGGTGGAGATTCGTTTCGAGGAGCTCTAGTGCCGCACCCTCAGGGGCTCATCACGCTGTTGACCGATTTCGGCGATCGGGACTCGTTTGTGGCGAGCATGAAGGGGGTGATCCTTACCATTCATCCCGATGCCCGTATCGTCGACCTCTCCCACCAAATTGCTCCTCACCAGATCGAAGAAGCGGGATACGTCCTGCATTCCTGTTACCGCTCGTTCCCCGATGGGACGATTCATGTGGCGGTCGTCGACCCCGGCGTTGGAAGTGCCAGGCGGCCTCTCCTGGTCGCGACGTCACGGTGCTATTTTATTGCGCCAGATAACGGACTCCTTACTCAGGTGCTGCGAGACGAGCGGCATGTGGAGATTCGGCAGATCGAGCAGACGCCATCTCGCCTTCAATCGGCAGGGGCCACGTTCGATGGCCGTGACCTCTTTGCGCCGGCGGCAGCCTGGCTTGCGAGGGGGCGGTCGTTCGCGTCATTTGGTCGGCTCGTCGATGATCCTGTCGGGCTCCAACTCGATGAGCCGGTATGGCGCGATCGAGAGTTGGTCGGACGGATTGTGTCCGTTGATCGATTCGGCAATCTTATCTCCAACATCACCGCGAAGCATCTGGACGACGTGCGAACGGTTACGCAGCGAACGTCGCCGACAATTCGTATCGCGGAGCGCAGTATTGAGGGGCTCGTTGCCTGTTATAGCGATGGGCAGCCCAACCATCCCTGCGCATTGGTCAATAGCCATGGACGGCTTGAATTCTTCATCCAGGAAAGCAGTGCCGCCAGAGCTCTCAATGTGAGGGCTGGAGAACAGGTCCGCGTCACCTGATACGGGCCTCGTCAGGGCTTCCAGTCGCCGCTCTAACAGCTGCCCAAGGTATAGTCCTTCCGGTAGTTTACCCCCCCTGAAGGGAGTGGTCTTCCCCCTCTGATGGTGAATGGGCACAGTTCCCTTTCGACGATATAGTCGTAACACCGCGTGAGTCATGATCGTTTACCTTGTCTGGTCGTGACGTGGGAGACTTTCGCGCTGTCGGGGATAATGAGTTGAGGGGGTACGCACAGGTGCAAGATCGTCGCCTCTTTGCATTAGATTCGGCACGTGGGATGGCCATGCTGCTGGTCTGTATCGCGCATTTCGTGGATATCTTTCATTCCCGGCAACTTCCCCTGGAGGGCCCGATAGAGAGCTGGATTGTCGATACGCTCACGCTGGCCTGCAGGGCTGCGTCGCCGATGTTCGTGCTGATCAGTGGGGTGTTGCTGGGTTATCAGGCTGAGGTCAAGGGCGCTCACTTCGCGGCATTTCGCCTGCACGTGCTGGATCGGGCGTTGTTTTTAGTGACGATCGGCCACGTGCTGATTGCCTTGTCGTTTGCCGCACTATGGGGCTTTGGCCCTGCCATGTCGCAGACCTATATCACTGATACCGTTGCATTCTGTGTGATGATCGGTGTGTTTGTGGTGCCTGCCATCGGTAGGCGATTTCGCTTTGTGCTAGGGGGATGCCTCTCCATCGGAAGTTGGCTCCTCTGGCTCTACTGGAATCCGGAAGACCCGCTGTATCAAGTGATCAGGAGTGTGCTCTGTGGGCCAACCCAGGACCATGTCGTGGCGCAGTTTCCGTTGTTTCCCTGGTTAGGGGTCTATATGGCCGGGAGTGGAGTGGGGGCATGGTTGAAGGATCTTCCCGCTCAAGGTCTGAGGCCCGTGAGTCGGCGTCTTCTGAACGTTTCTCTTGGGATGATTGCCACGGCGATCGTGTTCAAAGCGGGGATCGCCCTGCTCACCTCATTTGGCGGAGTGGCGCTCGATCCCGAGTGGCGCCAGTCCCTGTCTCTCTATCAGAAATATCCTCCAGGGTTGGTCTATCTATTGGCGTATGGAGGCGCGGCTTTGCTCCTTCTTGGCGTCCTGTTTGCGCAGACAGAACAGTCATGGATGAGAGGAGCCATGAGAGCCGTCGAGCCGATCGGGCGGAATGCGCTCCCTATATTTATCGTGCAATTCTTCTTGTACTACACCTGTATATATTTATTATCCGCAACGGTGACAAGAATGCCTCTTGCGATGGTAGGGGGGCTGTTACTGTTGTCTCTTTGGGGGATCTGGGGGGGGGCACGATTGTGCCAGCGGTATAATATATCGCGATTCTTGACGACCGGTCTGCCGAGGCTTCTTTCCCGGCTGGACAATCGATCCAACGTTATTCGCCACGTTGTGTGGCGCTCTGCCTAATGCTCAGCTAGTGGGCCCATCATTGGGTGCCTCGAACTGTTCATGCCTGAAGCTTGCGCAGTCACGATGGAGTCGGTGTGCTGCGAATCCTCAATCTACTGTGCCAGGCCCTGTATCATTGCGAGACAGGCTCAGCAATTTGATGTGGGCCAGTTAATGCAAAGTTGTAGCCGTATCTATCAATCTAATGTGGGAATGTCGTGCAAGGGAGGTCTCTGGCGATTTCCCAAGGTGGGCGTGTCCAACGAGGGCCTTCTGAGGCCGCGCGTTGCGCGAGCACAGGGAATCGTCTGGCCAGCCCAGTTCAGTCGCCTGTTTTATGGGCGTGGGCCGGATGCCAGGGCTAGCGTTGCGGTTTCGATGGAAGCTTGTAGAATTTCTACCATGCGTCTGAGTTCAGGAAGCGACGTGCTGAGCGGCGGCATGAGGATGATGACGTTGCCGATCGGGCGGAGTAAGAGCCCTCGGCGACGTGCGTCCATCGTTACCTTGTGGCCAACCCGTGCTTCGAGCGGATAGGGCTTCTTCGTGTTCTTGTCCTGCACCAACTCGATGGCAGCCATGAATCCTCGCTGCCTGATGTCCCCCACATGGGGCAGTTGCCTCAGGGGTTGAAGCAGCCGCGCCATCGTTTTGATCTTGGGTTGCAGTCGAGCGAGCGTTTTTTCTTTCTTGAACAGCTCAAGATTCGCCAGCGCCACGGAGCAGCCGAGCGGGTTTCCTGTATAGCTATGGCCGTGGAAGAATGTTTTGAAGTCTTCGTATTTCCCGAGAAACCCCTTGTAGATCTCTTCGGTGGTCAGCGTCGCGGCCAACGGCATGTAGCCGCCGGTCAATCCTTTGCTGATCGCCATCAAGTCCGGCGTCACCCCCTCATGTTGGCAGGCGAACATTTTCCCGGTGCGGCCGAAGCTGGTGGCCACTTCATCGGCAATCAAGAGCACCTGATATTTCGTGCAGAGTTCGCGTACTCGCATGAGATAGCCCGGTGGGGCCGTGATCATGCCGGCGGCAGCTTGGACTAATGGCTCAATGATGAAGCCGGCCAGTTCACGGTGCCGTTCTTTGAGGATCCGTTCGATCGGATCGAGGCAGGCCATGTGGCAGGACGGATGGGTCAGGTTGAGCGGGCAGCGATAGCAATAGGGAGCATCTGCTTCCAGAGTGGGGAAGAGAAGCGATTTGAACCGCCCATGAAACAGTTCGATATTGCCCACGCTGACTGCGCCGAGCGTATCACCATGGTAGGCCAGCTTCAGATGGAGAAAGGTATTCTTGGTGCCTGCTTCTGGGTGCCGTTGCTGCCAGTACTGGACTGCCATTTTGAGCGCCACTTCGACCGCCGTTGATCCGTTGTCGGAATAAAATACGCGCTTCAGACCTTTGGGTGCGATCCGAATGAGTTCACGGGCGAGCTGAATCGCCGGGGGATTGGAGAGGCCCAGGAAGGTCGAGTGTGCGATCTTATCGAGTTGGGCCTTGATGGCACGGTCGAGCGCCGGATGGCGGTGCCCATGTAGATTGACCCAGATGGAGGAGGTCCCGTCGAGATACTTTTTCCCCTCCGTATCGATCAGGTAGGAGCCTTTTCCGCGCTCGATGATGAGCGGTTCTTCCTGTTCCCATTCCTGCATTTGGGTGAAGGGATGCCAGAGGTATTGGTGATCCCAATCAATCAACTGTCGAGTAGAGGGTTTTCGTGCCACGGTGGAGGAGTCGCAGAAGAGCTTATGGCGAATGGCGTATCGCGAGAAATCAGAAAAACTGGACTCTTGCCATTCGCTATACGCTATCAGCCATAGGCTCTTATCCGATGTTGTTGGCGCGGTGCAGAGCGGATTATACGAGGGGCCAGTTGCTTTGACAACCTGGGGGGCGGTAACTATAATGAACCGATTTTATTGGGAAATGAGTTAGCATTTGCAAAGTCTTATACGCAATTTTTCGATTATCGCCCATATCGATCACGGCAAATCCACCCTCGCTGACCGGATCCTCGATGCAACTGGCGCGGTGACTGCCCGAGAGGCCAAGGAGCAGATCCTTGATGCGATGGACCTGGAGCGTGAGCGTGGCATCACGATCAAGGCCCATGCCGTCGCCATTCGGTACAAGGCCAAGGATGGGAAGACCTACGCCTTGCATTTGATTGATACGCCGGGTCACGTGGACTTCACCTATGAGGTCTCACGCAGTCTCGCCGCATGCGAAGGAGCGCTCTTGCTCGTCGATGCCACTCAAGGGGTGCAGGCGCAGACGATTGCCAATGTGAATTTGGCCATGGCGAACAACCTCACCATCATTCCCGTGATCAACAAGATCGACCTGGCCAGTGCCGATGTCGAAGGCACCAAACAGTCGATTTCCGATGTGCTGATGCTGGATGCGACCGATGCCCTCTTGATCAGTGCGAAAGAGGGCAAGGGTGTGCCGGAGGTGCTGGAGGCCGTCATCGAGCGGATTCCACCGCCTTCGGGCGATCCGGATGCGCCGCTGAAGGCGCTCATTTTCGACTCCTGGTTCGATAACTATCAGGGTGTGATCGTGCTGGCCCGGATCGTCGATGGCTCCGTTCGTCCCGGGATGAAGATCAAAGTCATGTCGAACGAGCGGATCTTTGAAGTGATGGAAGTTGGGCAGTTCACGCCGAAGCGAACCAAGAAGTCCGAGTTGTTGACCGGCGAAGCCGGCTATCTCTGTGCCAACATGCGTGAAGTCGCGGACGTGAAAATCGGCGATACTCTCACGGATGCCGTGACACCCACGAGCGCGCCGTTCCCCGGCTATAAAGAAGTGAAGCCGTTGGTGTTCTGCGGGCTTTATCCCACCGATACGGCCCGGTATGAAGATTTACGGGATGCGCTGGTCAAACTGCGGTTGAACGATTCCTCTTTCGTCTACGAACCGGAGACATCACTTGCCCTGGGCTTCGGGTTTCGCTGCGGCTTCCTGGGGCTCCTCCACATGGAAATCATCCAGGAGCGGCTTGAGCGTGAATATAATTTGACGCTTCTGACCACGGCGCCGACCGTCGTCTATCGTGTATTGCTGACCAATGGCGACGTGCTGGAGGTCAATAATCCCTCACAGCTCCCGCCCCCCAGCAGCATCGAATCGTTCGAGGAGCCGTTTATTCTGGCCTCGGTCATTACGCCAGAACGGTACATGGGGGCCATCATCCAGCTCTGTCAGGAGCGTCGCGGCATTCAGCGGGGCATTCAATTCCTCGACCCGACGCGGGTGACGATCAGTTACGAGATGCCGCTCAATGAAGTCATTCTTGATTTTTACGACAAGCTCAAATCGCGCACGCAGGGCTATGCCTCGCTGGACTACGAATTGCTCGGCTATCGCCAGTCCGATCTCGTGCGGCTCGATATTCTCTTGAACGGCGAAGCGGTCGATGCCTTGTCCTTCATCACCCACAAAGAGCGTTCCATTCACCGCGGACGTCAGCTCGCGGAGAAAATGAAGGAACTCATTCCCCGGCAGATGTATGAGATCGCTATTCAAGCGGCGATCGGGAGCAAGGTCATCGCGCGCGAGACGATTGGCGCCATGAAGAAGAACGTGCTGGCGAAATGCTACGGCGGCGACATCACGCGGAAACGCAAGCTCCTCGAGAAACAGAAGGAAGGGAAGAAGCGCATGAAATCCGTGGGGAACGTGGAAGTGCCGCAAGAGGCCTTCCTCGCCATTTTGAAAGTCGGTGAAGAATGAGCGGGGAGACGAATCGTCCCTCATCGGACGACCTCACCGTTGCGACTACCGATGGGCAGGCGGATGCTGCGGGAGCGCCGGCGGTGTCGCAGCTCGGCCGAAAGTCGCTTTTCCGCGAATATGCGGAAGCCATCGTGGTCGCGATGCTCCTGGCCTTTGCGATCCGGGTGTTCGTCGTTCAGGCCTTCAAGATTCCCTCAGGTTCGATGATTCCGACATTGTTGATCGGGGATCATATTCTGGTCAGCAAGTTGTCCTACGGTATTCAATGGCCCAGCCAGTGCAAGTTCCAGGCGGCCTTTCCTCCCGTCAATTGTTACGCATCTCAGGCGCTCATCGAGTTCGGCAAGCCGCAGCGGGGCGACGTGATCGTGTTCCGGTTTCCCGAAGACGAGGAAAAAGATTTCATCAAGCGCATTGTCGGGGGGCCTGGCGATACCGTGCAGGTTCGGAATAAAGCCATTGTGGTGAATGGGACGGTGCTCGACGATAAAGCGTTCACGCAACGGATCGACCCGGGAATCATCGATGGCACCATCAATCCGCGCGATAACTTCGGGCCGGTGACCGTGCCTGAAGGCGCCTATTTTGTGATGGGTGACAACCGAGACCAAAGTTTGGACAGCCGGTTTTGGGGGTTCGTGCGCGAGGAGAAAATCCGCGGCAAGGCATTCCGTATCTACTGGTCGTGGAGCGGACAGGGTCAATGGACGGAGTGGGTCAGATGGGATCGATTCGGCAAAGCCATTCAGTAGGAAAAGCCACGAGCCAAGCAGCTGCGGGCTCCGGGGGGCAGGGGCGTGGAGGCGAGGCCTCTCCCAAAGCGCTTCGGCAGTATATTCAGCGGTTCCCGCAAGCCAGCGTGCTCGTCATCGGCGACCTCATTCTCGACCATTATATATGGGGCCGTGTGAGCCGTATCTCGCCGGAAGCCCCGGTTCCGGTCGTCCAGGTCGACTCCGAATCCTTGAGGCTCGGCGGTGCCGCGAACGTCTTCAATAACGTGCTGGCCTTGGGGGGCAAAGCGGATTTGTGCGGTGTCATCGGCTCCGACGAAACCGGACGGATGCTCCTCAAAGAATTGGGGGGGACCCGTTCAGGACGCGGCGGGGTCGTGATCGACCAGGACCGCCCAACCACCAGGAAGTCCCGCGTCATCGCTCACAATCAGCAGATCGTGAGGTACGACGTCGAGCGCCGGGCAGAACTGAAACCGGCGATGCAGCGGCGGATTCTCCGCTATGTCGAATCGCGGTTACGGGAGTTATCCTGCCTCGTCGTGTCGGACTATGCCAAGGGTGTGGTCAGCGCGACCTTGATGACGGACCTTACGCGGCTTGCGGCGCTTCGAGGGATCCCCTTGATCGTCGACCCGAAAGTCGAACACTTCAGCTACTACAAGGGGGCGACGGTCATCACGCCGAACCACCTTGAGGCGACCCAAGCCGCCGGGGTGCATGGCGATGACGATCAGGCGAGCGACGAAGCCGGCGCGATCATCCGGCAGCGTTTGGGATGCCAAGCGGTGCTCATTACGCGCGGGGAAAAAGGCATGAGTCTGTACGAGGGAGACGGAGTCTCCTGGCATATCCCGACACAGGCCCGCCAGGTCTACGATGTCACCGGAGCGGGCGATACGGTGATCGGGACGTTGGCGCTCGCGCTGTCGACCGGCGCCTCGATGAGAGACGCGGCAGCGCTGGCCAACTATGCGGCGGGTGTCGTCGTCGGCATGGTCGGCACCGCGACCCTATCGGCACAGCAACTTTCGGAGGCCCTCGGCAATGACTGATACGGCTGCGTCCGTCATGGTGGTGATTCCGGCTCGGTTTGGATCGTCGCGCTTTCCAGGCAAACCCCTCGTCATGCTGGGCCAGAAGCCCATGATCCAGCATGTGTATGAGCAGGCTGCGGCCTGCCCAGGTGTGAAAGAGGTGTTGGTTGCGACCGATGACGAACGAATCCGGCAGGCGGTGATCGGATTCGGCGGGCGGGCCGCGCTGATAGGCGGCGACTTTCGGACCGGCACCGATCGAGTCGCAGGCGCGGCGCGCAAGTTTGGCGGCGACTACTTTTTGAATCTGCAGGGAGATGAGATTCCGCTTCAGCCGGACTTGCTCTCGGATCTCATCGAGCCCTTCATCACAAGCGGCGCCGGAATGGGCACGCTGAAGCGTACCATCGATTCCACGGACGACCTGCACAATTCCTCAGTGGTCAAGGTGGTGACCGATCAGGCCGGCAATGCCCTGTATTTCTCGCGCGCGCCGATCCCCTTGGTGCGGGACGATCCCAGCCGCCAGGCCGTCGGAGGGTTGCATTACATTCATCTCGGTCTGTACATCTACCGGCGCGACACGTTGCTGAAGTTGGCGGCTCTTCCCACAGGACGGTTGGAAGATGCGGAAAAGCTCGAGCAGTTGCGCGCCTTGGAGCATGGCATTCCAATCAGAGTATGGGAAACCAAACATGCCTCTCTGCGGGTGGATACGCCGGAGGATGTCGGCCCGGTGACGGAACAGCTTCAACAGTTTGACGACATCAAGAAGGAATTGGGTTTATTGAAGCCGGTTCCACCCAAGTCCTAATGGTGGCAGGTATGTCAGAATTTTACGATCCGACAAGATGGGGGCCACGATGAGCAAGTTCATTTTTGTCACGGGCGGAGTGGTCTCCTCCCTGGGGAAGGGGCTCGCCTCAGCCTCGATCGGCAACCTGCTCGAAAGCCGGGGGTTGAAGATCACGTTCCTCAAGCTCGATCCCTACATCAACGTCGATCCAGGCACGATGAATCCCTATCAACATGGGGAAGTCTATGTGACGGACGACGGCGCGGAGACAGACCTGGATCTGGGCCACTATGAACGGTACACGTCTCTGACCCTGACCAAAGAAAACAACTACACGACCGGCCGGATCTACCATTCGGTCATCAGCAAAGAGCGTCGCGGCGATTATCTCGGCGGGACCGTGCAGGTGGTGCCTCACGTGACCGACGAGATCAAACAATGCATCATGCGTATCTCGCAGGGGATCGACGTCACGATCGTGGAAATCGGCGGCACGGTCGGCGACATCGAGAGTTTGCCATTTCTCGAAGCGATTCGGCAGATGCCCTACGACGTCGGCCGTGAGAACGTGCTCTATGTCCATCTCACACTGGTGCCCTATATCGGAGCGGCCGGTGAGCTGAAGACCAAACCGACGCAGCATTCCGTCAACAAGCTGAGGGAAATCGGTATCCAGCCGCATATTCTCCTTTGTCGGACCGACCGGTATCTGCCGCCGGAACTCAAGGGCAAGATCGCGATGTTCTGCAATGTTGAAAAAGACGCGGTCATCACGGCCAAGGACGTCGATACGATCTATGAAGTGCCGATCGTGTTCCGGAAGGAAGGGTTGGACGAGCTGATCGTGCGCCTGCTCCATCTCGAGACCGGTCCTCCGAACCTGCGCGAATGGGATGCCATGGTCCAGAAGATCAAGCATCCCAAGCATGAAGTCTCCGTCGCGCTGGTCGGTAAATATGCCGGATTGAAGGAATGTTATAAGAGTCTCGCGGAGTCGCTGGTCCATGGCGGCATCGACCATGAGACGAAGGTGAATATCGAGTGGATCGAGTCGGAGGAGATTGAACGGCAGGGGACCGAACGGATTCTGCGTGAGGTCGATGGCATCCTGGTGCCAGGCGGGTTCGGCGCGCGCGGGATCGAAGGGAAAATCGCCTCGATTCGCTACGCCAGGGAGCATCAGATTCCGTTTTTCGGCCTGTGCCTCGGTATGCAATGCGCGACGATCGAGTTCGCACGGAACGTCGCCGGGTTGGCCGGCGCCAACAGCGCGGAATTCGATGAGGCCTCCCCCTATCCCGTCATTCATTTGATGTCGGATCAGCAGTCCGTCAGCGACAAGGGCGGGACGATGCGGCTTGGGTCCTATGTCTGTAAGCTTGGGGAGGGAACCCTTGCCCAAAAGATGTACGGAGTGAGCGAAGTGCGTGAACGCCATCGGCACCGGTACGAATTCAATAATGCCTACCGTGAGCAATTGCTCGCCAAGGGCCTTGTGCTGAGCGGGCTTTCGCCGGACGGTCGGCTCGTCGAGATCGTCGAATTAAAAGACCATCCGTGGTTCCTGGCGACGCAATTCCATCCGGAATACAATTCGAGGCCCCACCGGCCCCATCCTCTCTTTAGTGGTTTTGTCGGCGCAGCGTTACGCCGAAAGTGCGGCCATTAGGTTGCGAGGCTGAAACTGGCTTCCAACGGCGTTCTCGGGTCGTCGAAATCCTCAACGTACCCTAGAGGGTACGCTTCCGGTTTCGACTCGACTGCGGCCTTGTTGGAAAGTCAGTTTGAGCTTCGCAACGAAAACAGATAGATTTGAAACTTATGGCACACGAAATCACAATCGGTTCATTCACAGTCGGTGCAGGTCATCGGCCCTTTCTGATCGCCGGGCCCTGTGTCATCGAGAGCGAACAACTCGTGCTGGAGACGGCAGCGCGGATTGCCGAGATCACCACGTCTCTGGGCATCCCCTATATTTTCAAGTCGTCCTTCGATAAGGCCAACCGGACCTCGATCACGTCCTATCGTGGGCCTGGTCTCGAACAGGGCCTGGCGATTCTGAAGAAGGTGAAGGATCAGCTGGGACTACCCATCTTGACGGACGTGCATACAGAGGAACAGGCGACCGAGGCAGGGAAGATTGTTGACGTGCTCCAGATTCCTGCCTTTCTCTGTCGGCAGACGGACTTGCTCATCGCGGCAGCGAAAACCGGAAAAGTGGTGAACGTCAAGAAGGGGCAGTTCCTCTCGCCGCAAGAAATGGGCAATGCGGTCAAAAAAGTCGAGGAGTCAGGAAACAAGCGGATTGTCCTGACCGAACGGGGCTCGTCGTTCGGTTATAACAATCTCGTCGTCGATATGCGGTCCTTCCCGGTCCTTCGAAGCTTCGGCTATCCGGTGGTATTCGATGCCACCCATAGTGTGCAGTTGCCGGGCGGCGGGGGCACCAAGTCCAGCGGCCAGCGCGAATTTGTCGAGCCCTTGGCCTGCGCGGCTGCCGGGGCCGGAGTCGATGGCTTCTTCATGGAAGTCCATCCCAATCCGGACGAGGCCCTCTCGGACGGGCCCAACATGGTGCCGCTTCATCAGCTCAAAGCTTTGCTGGAACGGGTTTTACGGATATGCGACGCGTCACAACCTCGAAAGTAACCAAGCCGAAAGGCGCCAGAGCCACGACGCTGAAGACCTCAACCAGCCTTGAAGTAGGCCGGCGCGTGCTGGGCATCGAAGCCCGTGCCGTTCAGGCGATGGTGCAGCGTCTCGATCGTGGTTTCTCGGATGCGGTTGACTTGCTCTATGCCTGTAAGGGCAAGGTGGTCGTCTCGGGCATGGGGAAGTCCGGTTTGATCGGTCAGAAGATCGCCGCGACGATGGCCAGCACCGGGACGCCCTCGTTCTTTCTCCACCCGGCTGAAGGGCTTCACGGCGATCTGGGTATGTTGGCGCGGGGCGATGTGCTCATTGCGATTTCGAACAGCGGAGAGACGCAGGAGATTCTGCAGCTCCTGCCCTTTATGGAGCGGATGAGCATTCCAGTCGTGGCGATCGTCGGCCGCATGGTTTCGACCCTGGCGAAGAACAGCGACGTTGCGTTAGATGTGTCCGTGGCAGAAGAGGCCTGTCCCATGGGATTGGCGCCGACGGCAAGCACGACCGCGACGCTTGCGATGGGCGACGCCTTGGCCGTGGCCCTCCTTGAGAAGCGCGGATTCAAGGAGCAGGATTTTGCGCAGTTTCATCCTGGCGGAACGCTCGGGCGCCGTCTGCTGGTGAAAGTGCGGGACGTCATGCATGTCGGCGCGGAGCTCCCACAAGTGAAAGATAGCGTCTCAGCCTCGGCAGCCCTGCTGGAAATGTCTGCGAAGAAACTCGGTATGACCACGGTCGTCGATCGAGCCGGCGCATTGACGGGGATTATCACCGACGGAGATTTGCGGCGGTTTCTCCAACAGGGCGGGGACTTCTCCAAGATCACTGCCGGGGCTCTGGCCTCGCGCCATCCCAAGTTGATCGGACCGGATGAGTTGGCAGCCAAGGCGGTCGAAATGATGGAGCGGTATTCCATCACCACGCTCGTCGTCGCGGAATCGGCCAAGCGCATCGTCGGGGTCGTACATTTGCACGACTTGCTCAAGCACGGCATCGTTTAACAGGACGCTCAAAATGTCCGCCAGCGTCGTTCTCGGCTCATCAAAATCCTCAACGTACCGCCGAGGGTACGCCTCCGGTTTCGACTCGCCTGCGGCCTTGCTGGACGAGCATTTTGAGCATCCTGTGGGATTGTTCTTCTGTAGTGCCACAATAGATTTTTCGAAACCGGCTAACGGAATGGGTGGTGGCCGATGAATCGCGTATTGGCGGTATGGAAATCGGTCGGGCAGGAATCGCTCAACCTGCCGAACTTCATTACGCTCACCCGCATCCTCTTGATTCCGGTCTTCGTGGTGCTCTTTGCTACGCCGACTCCGGATCGATCGCTGAGCGCGGCCATTGTATTTGTCGTTGCAGCGGTCACCGATATGTTGGATGGCTATCTGGCCCGTCGGAACGGCCAGGTGACCACACTCGGAAAGCTGTTGGATCCCATCGCCGATAAGTTGTTGGTCCTCTCCGCCTTGATTCTCCTGCTCAACATCGATCGTGTCAGCGCGCTGGTTGCAATACTCATCATCGCACGCGAGGTTGCAGTCACCGGTATTCGAGCCATAGCCGCAGGCGAGGGTATGGTGATCGCGGCTGAGACGACGGGCAAGTATAAGATGGCGCTGCAAGTCGTGGCGATCGTGATGTTGATTCTCGAGGGCACGTTCTTGTCTGGTCTGGGTAATCTGCACCTTGCCGGTATCGTGACCCTGTATCTGTCGCTCGTGCTTGGCTATGTCTCCGGAGCTCAATATGTATGGAGCTTCTGGAAGCAGGTCGTCGCTAAAGGACTGTAGCAGGATGCTCAAAATATCCGCCAGCGTCGTTCTCGGCTCATCGCAATCCTCAACGTACCCACGAGGGTACGCCTCCGGCTTCGACTCGCCTGCGGCCTTGCTTGGGACAATGCGCGTCTCGGCGCGCCAGGGTTGGGCGGGTGAGAAGTCTGGCCGTTTTGAGCATCCTCTGTGGGGTTTGCGAGTTCTTTGGGCCTGCGCACCTCCCTTTCTCATTTCTTAATCCATGAACGAAGACTTTCTCTGGGTTCTCATGGCAATGGTCGGCTACTTGCTGGGTGCCATTCCCTTCGGCGTCGTCGTGTCTAAAGCGATGAGGTTGCCCGATCCGCGTACGGTCGGGAGCAAGAACGTTGGCTTCACCAATGTGCTGCGCGTGTCGGGCAAGAAGGCAGGTGTCCTCACGCTTCTTGGCGACATGGGCAAGGGGTGGGTGATGGGGTGGGCTGCCATGCAGTGGCTCACCGATGAACGGTTTATCATGCTCGTCGCCCTCTCGACGATCCTGGGCCATCTCTTCTCACCATTCCTGAACTTCAAAGGAGGGAAGGGGGTGGCGACGGCCTTAGGTGCGGTGTTGGGTCTGTCTCCCTCGATCGGACTCCTCTTGTTGCTGATCTGGCTTGGCGCGGTCGCGATCTGGCGCTACTCCTCAGGCGGCGCGCTGGCGGCCTTCGGATGCTTTCCGGTCGTGGCGATCGTGAATGAGCAGAGACAGGAGTTTTTTGTGTTTTCCTTGATCGTCAGCGGGCTGATCTGGGTCAAACACAAAGACAATATCGCGCGGCTCTGGAAGGGGACAGAATCTAAAATAGGGCAAAAAAAACAGGGATAGAGGGATGGGGGTTCTCGACCGATCCCTCTTGCTTTCGCCATCGGCCTTCCGCTCCTGCCATAAGCATAGACACAGGTTTCTTGTTCCTTAGGCTTTTTGTTCCTTCCTCATCAGCCATCTGTTATCAGTTAGACGTTCCCATCTCTCCCGCTCCACCTTCAGCGCGTTGTAAGCTTCCTGGCTGTATTGTTTCTTTCTCATTCGTATCGGGTACGATACAGACCTACAGCTCCTCAAGACTCATTCCTCTCAAAAAACGTAAAAATACTAATCAATTTGAGCGGTGGTCTCTCGGCACGAGAGTTGCGAACTGACTGTGCATCTTAGGTTGCACAGTGTGAAGGAGGAATCCGCCATGGAGCTCACGTTGCCCGTCTTCCCCGAACAGGATTATTTCGTGCCACGGATGGACCTCCGGCGGTATGTGCGCAAGGCGGTGAATCTCCGCATAATCCTCGCGGACAAGGGCGGACTTGCGAGTGGAGAGGTGATTGATCTGACGACGAGAGGGTGCGGACTTCGGCTTCTCCTATCTCTCGCATGCGGGCAGTGCCTCACCCTCAAGCTCTACCCTGGCGATGAGACATCTGCGGTGATCTGCGATCTGGTACAGGTGCAGTGGGTTAAAGGGGGGCGGGCGGGCCTTGTCTTCCTCTCGATGTCGCTTGAGAACGAGCTTCGACTGCACCGACTCTGTGACGAATATCTCCTATCCAAGGTTGAGGACTAGATGCTGGCCTATTGCTCTCCCTATGTGTCGCTCGAGAATGTCGAAACAGAGCCCCCCTCTGGTCTGGCTCTCGGGGTGGATGTCACGAGCATCCTGCTTGAAACATGGTGCGCCCACGAACTTCTGTGGGTCGTGTATGAACGCAATACCCCATCCGTTTGGGCGCAAGTCGTCGGACATCTGCGAGGATACTTGGGATGTTTATGGGTATCGGAAGCGCTACGAGGGGAGAAAGCCAGCGAGGCTTTTTCCGTCATCTGCGACCAATCCACGATGACCCCGGAAGACATTCGCAATGGCCATCTCATCTGCCTCGTCGGAGTCGCGCTCGTCACGCCAGGGGACTTTACCTTCTATCGAATCCACATTCGTCAGAAGAGCTGGTAGCAGCTCTTTCCCATTTCCTCCTGTCGGCTATCCTCTTTCTCCACTCACACGGTGCTTTCCCCCTGGGAAAGGGCTATTCTTCGATGTCTATTATTCAATGAAGTCTGGCCTGTCAGGGCATGTAAGGGAGAATTATCATGCGCGATGTAGAAGACCAGAAATGTCTCAAGGTGGTTGCTGAAGCACTGCACAAAGAACTTTCCAGACGGCTCGGTAGAATCATTCGTCTGCGTACCGTGCTCCCGCTCAAAGAATCCCACACCAATGGGTGGCGTGTCGAACTAGGATCGTTGGGGCTGGGAGAGCCACGATTAGAGGTCTGGTTTTGTGAATGGGCCGACACGAAAGGCCAACGACGTATATGGTACGGCTTCTATGCCGCGCAGGCAGACAAGCTGCGGAAGAGAGTCGCCGCATTGCCCGAGGCCCTTCGGCCTGTGCGACGGTTGAGCGAGCGGGACATGAGACTCGCTGCCGGTTCACGATCGGACGATGTGCTCAGAAAACCGTTGGACCCTGGTGACTATGACCGTCCCATCTACGAGGAGTTTGACGAGAGTGAGGGGCAGTATGCCTACTACGGGTTGTTCGATTCTGCTCTTCCGG
This sequence comes from Nitrospirota bacterium, assembly GCA_030645475.1. Taxonomy (NCBI): domain Bacteria; kingdom Pseudomonadati; phylum Nitrospirota; species Nitrospirota bacterium. The sequence goes on along the minus strand of JAUSMA010000021.1, from coordinate 2,775 downwards.
AGAGCGAAGATACGGTTTTGGGCATCGTGGTCCGTGCAACGAGTTTTTTCGAAACTGTCATCAAGAGCCAGCAGGCCAAGGTACAGGTGCAGGAGAAAGATCAGGATCAGGAGGACGCCTATGCGCATTATGAAAACCGCCAGGTGGTACGCCAGCACCTGGCTCGTGAACAGAGCCATCCGTTAGCTGAACAATGTAAGCGGCGGGACAATTATCGCTGTCAGGTCTGTGAGATGACCTTTCGTGAACTGTATGGGGACATTGGTAAAGCCTTTGCCGAAGCACACCACATCATTCCGCTGAATCGCCTTGCGAACACTGTAGAGGCGTCTCTCAGCGATCTGGTCACTGTCTGTGCCAATTGCCACCGGATGCTGCATAAACTTGATGGAGGAGAAGAGGATCTGGCGAAGCTGAGGAGAATGCTGCACCGTCGGTAAGGACAGGCATCTCGCGCTAGGCCGTGGGGCCATAACACTTGTCGCGTGAGGTTATTCTGCTAGAAGATTATCCTGGACTGGAACGCAACAACGGGGGCCGCAACGATCGTTGCGGCCCCCGTTGTCCTGTCTCGTCGGCTCCGGAAATATTGCCGAGCTGGCGACTAATCGACTTGTTGGATGGCTGAGAGCAACCACTTCCCGTCTTGGAATCGCATGAAGGTCCAGACTTCGCTCGATTCGGACGGCTTCTCTTCGTTGCCCTCGACGAGATAGCCTGCTTCTCCGCGCTGCTTCGTCAAGGAGATCGTATAGTCGCGGGCGCTCCAATGCAGGCTCACCGTCGCGTACTGCGTGGCATCTTCGGTCCAGGATTCCCGGACTTCCGCCTGTCCCAGTACCACATCTTCCACGTGATTCTCGATGTCCTGGCTGGTGTTTTCTGCCAGCGCGGTGCTGAAATAGGTCAGCATCTCCGGTGTGACGAATCGCCGCAGTCCTGCCAGGTCTTGTTTGCTCCAGGCTGTCTGAATATCGGTCAGCAGTTGCTGGAAGGCCGCCTTGTCTGCGGCGGTCACGTCACTTACCACGGTTGAGGTCAGTCCAGTCGTGGCGGAGGGCTCTGTCAGCAGGGACCCGCCGACTGCGCTGCTCCTCGTGATCCCGGAAAAATCAGGGATAGCCGGCCGCCGGACTTTCAGGAAATAAAACAGCGTTCCTGCTCCCAGGAGCATGAGGAAGAGGAGAATGCCGGTTGAGCTGGAGGCGCCGGTTGCCTGGGTGGCTTCGCCGACCGGTTCACCGGCTTCGTTCGTCTTTGCGCTGCTCTCGGTCGCGCCGAAGAGCATATGGCCGAGCCACGATCCGGCGAGGCCGCCTGCGATTCCGGCCAAGAGAGGATTACGTTGTAGAAACGAAGGCTGGCTGGCCGGTTGGGCTGCAGGAGCCTGGCCGGCTGGTGTGGCTTGTGGTGCAGTTGCCGGCTTGGGGGTGGCCGATTGCTGAATCGGTTTTGCGCCGTTCTGGTCGTAGGTGCGGGATCCACGGCTCCCGATGCTGCTCCCGGTGCTTCCGCTCCGTGACCCGCTGGAGAACCCTCCACCGGATCCGCCTCGCGCCTTTGCGAAAGAGAGGGTCGGGACTCCGATCAGAGACAACACGATGGTGGCGGCAATGAGTTTTGTTCTGTTCAAGGCGAGCGTCCTTTCTATCGATGTCAGGAATCAATCACGCAGGGACCTGTATCCTAACAGTATTGGCTCCAGGAAAACCGAAGATTCGAGAAGGGGAGAGCGGAGTTGGGCCTCGTTCGACGCCCGTCTTCGCGAATCGACCAGCCTCTCCCCGTGAAGAGAGACGCCAGCGCGCACGTTTTTATTGAGCGCTCTGCGAGCAAGAAGGATGGCCCGGCTATTCCCTCCTCTTCATTGACTCTCTTCAATCCCATTCATATAATGGCCGACATCATCAGATTTTGACTGCCTTTCCAAATACTTATGGCTTCTTTGCTCAAGACCCCTCTGGCGGAAACGTGGGATAGGGTCCGTGCGGAACTCTCCCATGCTTTTTCGACCATACCCGACGCTGCGTTGTTCACCATTGAAGATCTCGCGCTGCTTGAGCGGGTGGCCGACGCGGTGGTGAAGCGGGGTCTGGCCGCTCCTGCTACGGTATTTTTAGAATCGCTTGGCCCCATGAACTTTCTCGGCAGCCAGGCCCTGTATTTTCTGACCCCGATCATTGAATGGGCGTTTCACGCCAAGGAAGTTGAGCAAGTGGCCAAGCTGCTCGAACGGCGCGATACGATCTCCCGTCTCATCGCTCTCATTGAAACAAAGTCTGTTCCCCAGGCTCCTCAAGGAGCCTCCGCTCAATGACCGTGCCGAACCCAGCGCCCAAGTCTGTGATCCCCCAGCCTCTCAACGTCATCGTCGCCACCGACTGTGGCAGCACCACGACCAAAGCCATTCTGATCGAGAAAGTCGGCGACGAATACCGGCAGACCTATCGCGGGGAAGCCCCGACCACGGTGGAAGCGCCGTTCGAAGATGTGACCCGCGGAGTGCTCAACGCGATTGCAGAAATTGAAGAACTCTCCGGCCGAAAAATTCTGGACGGCGATACCATCATCACGCCCTGCCGCGATGCGAAGACCGGTGTCGATATTTACATCTCTACCAGCAGTGCGGGTGGCGGGTTGCAGATGATGGTGACCGGGGTGGTGCAGAACATGACGGGGGAAAGTGCGCAACGGGCCGCGCTCGGAGCCGGCGCAATCGTCATCGATGTGCTCGCGTCGAACGATGGCCGTCTGCCACATGAGAAGATCGAGCGT